>JAFEEX010000018.1:99100-99277 GCA_018240895.1 Pseudomonadota bacterium
CGGGGGAGCGGGCCGGTGTTGCGCCCAGCCGAAAGGCTGGAAAAATGAATCACAACGTAAACCCCTCGCCCAGATAGAGTCGCTTGACGTTCTCATCCGCGACCAGTGCTTCGGGCGTGCCGCCAAACAGCACCTGCCCGCCAAAGATCACGCAGGCGCGGTCCACGATGTCGAGCG
>JAFEEX010000018.1:99377-99561 GCA_018240895.1 Pseudomonadota bacterium
GGCGATTTCGCAGCGCCGCCGCTCCCCCCCGGACAGCGCCATGGCCGCGCTGGTGCGCAGGCGCATCATGCCGAATTCATCCAGCAGGCGCTCCAGTTCCTGCGCGCGGACATCGTGGTCCGGCTCGGCCAGTTCGAGCACGCAGGCGATGTTCTGCTCAACCGTCATGCCGCGAAAGATCGAG
>JAFEEX010000018.1:99697-137301 GCA_018240895.1 Pseudomonadota bacterium
CAGCACCGCGCGCTTGTCATAGCTTTTGGCGATGGAGATTACTTCCAGCCCGCCTTGCGGAATTGGCTGCATCGCGGAAATGGCGGCGGCAAGGGTGGTCGTTTCATTCATGACTTGCGATTTACGGTCCCCGGAGTCTCCCTGCAAGCGGCCTTTGCACCATTTGGCAGGTTTCATGCATGGTCTTTACCGGGGATTGTCGCGCCGAATGATTAACGCCCCTTGCCTGCAACGCCGGTCAGTGATTTAATCACCTGCGGGAATGGATGGCGGGGACACTGCGAATGGCCGAAACCTGGCACGGAAACACACGATCGGACCGGCGCACAAAGCCGCTCGACTGGCGCAAGCGGATGAGCGACAATATCGCCTATGCCCTGCTGGTCTATACCGGGCTGCAGATTTTCGTCACCATGGGCGCGCTGCACAGCAAGGGCGGATCGCTGCTGCCCTATTTCGCGCTGATCCTTCTGGTTGCCGCGATCATTCCGGCCTGCCGCCGGTTTGAGCGGCGCTGGGCGCGGCTTGACGATGCCCAGGCTGCCGATCCCGCTTATCGCGGCCATTTTCGCCGCGATCAGATGTGGCTGTGGCTGATTGCAATCGGCCTGCCGTTTGCGGTTACCGGGCTGTTCAAGGGGCTGGCGCTGGCTTTCGGGTGATCGGTTCCGCAAGGGCAATTGCCCTTGCCCGCGAGAGTACCTAGATCGGCGGCCCGCGCTACAGGAGTCGCCCGCCCCCATGCTCAATTCCGCCCAAGCCGAAGACCGCGCCGCCGCGCTGGTCGCCCTTGCCCGCCGCGCCGGGGCCGATGCCGCCGATGCGATCTATGCCGGATCGTCATCCGAATCGGTGCAGGTGCGGCTGGGCGCGCTGGAAGATGTTGAGCGGTCCGAAAGCGAGCACCTTGATCTGCGAGTCTTCGTCGGGCGGCGCTCCGCCTCGATCGGATCAAGCGACCTGACCGAAGCCGCACTGGCCGAACTGGCGGACCGCGCCGTGGCAATGGCCCGGGCCGCGCCGGATGATCTCTACGCCGGGCTGGCCCCGGACGATCTGCTGGCGCGCGGCCCCTGGCCCGATCTTGATCTGCGCGATCCGGCTGAACCTTCACCTCATATGCTGCGCGAGCGGGCGCTGGCGGCAGAGGATGCCGCGCGGGCCGTGGCCGGGGTGACCAACAGCGAGGGCGGCGCGGCCTCCGCCTCGGCCCGGGTCTTCGCGCTGGCCACCAGCCACGGCTTTGTCGGATCCAGCAGCGGCACCGGCCATTCGATCAGCGCCACCGTGGTCGCGGGCGAGGGATCGGCGATGCAGCGCGACTATGCCTGGCGCAGCGCCCGTCACCTGGCTGACCTGCCATCGGCCGAAGAGATCGGCCGCATGGCCGGAGAGCGCGCGGTCAGCCGGCTGAACCCCGGCCGCCCCCCGAGCGGGCCGATCCCGGTGGTGTTCGATCCGCGGGTTGGTGGAACGCTGATTGGCCACCTGGTGGGGGCAATGGCCGGCAGCGCAATCGCCCGGCGCGCCAGCTTTCTGCTGGACCGCGATGGCGCGCGGCTGTTTGCCCCCGGAGTGGTGGTGATCGACGATCCGCTGCGCCAGCGCGGGCTTGCCTCACGCGCGTTTGATGGAGAGGGCCTGCCCACCGCCGCGCGGCATCTGGTTGACGACGGCAGTGTGACCGGCTGGCTGATGGACAGCGCCGCGGCGCGCCAGCTTGGCGGCAGGCCAACCGGTCACGCGGTGCGCGGCGCGGGCGGCGCGCCCGGGGTTTCACCCAGCAACCTGCACCTTGCCCCCGGCGCCCTGTCCGTGGCGGAGTTGATTGCCGACATTGCCGAGGGCGTGCTGGTGACCGAACTGATCGGCCAGGGGGTCAACGGCGTAACCGGCGATTACAGCCGCGGCGCGTCAGGCTTTCGGATTATAAACGGCGAAATCGCCAGACCGGCGGCGGAATTTACCGTGGCCGGAAACCTGATCGCCATGTTCGCGGCGCTGACCCCGGCCAATGACCTTGAATGGCACCGCAGCGTCAACGTGCCGACGATCCGCGTCGACGGGATGACGGTTGCCGGGGATTAGGACGGAGTGCGGTACTGCAATTTCCCCTCCCGGTTGCGGGAGGGGCGCTGGTAGGTCAGCCTACTTCGCGGCAGTGTTCTTGTACCGCTCGATGCATTCCTCCACCACACGGCGGGCATCGGCGGCATCGCCCCATTTGCCGACCCGCACCCACTTTTCAGGTTCCAGATCCTTGTAGTGGGTAAAGAAGTGCTCGATCTGTTGCAGCACGATCGACGGCAGATCCTTGCGCTCGCCAACATCCGAATAATACGGGAAAGTCGAATCGACCGGCACGCAGATCAGCTTTTCATCGCCGCCGTGTTCATCCTCAAGGTTCAGCACCCCGATTGGCCGGGCGCGCACCACGCAGCCGGGGATGAAGGGTGAGCGAGAGATCACCAGCGCGTCCAGCGGATCGCCATCGTCCGACAGGGTATGCGGGATGAAGCCGTAATTGGCCGGATAACGCATCGGCGTGTGCAGGATGCGGTCAACGAACAGCGCCCCCGAATCCTTGTCGAATTCGTACTTCACCGGCTCACCGCCGGTCGGCACTTCGATGATGACGTTCAGGCTTTCGGGCGGGTTGTCACCCACGGGGATCATGTCGATACGCATAGTGGCCGCGCCATACCCGGCTTCATGCTGCGCTGCAATATGAAGCTTGGCCAAATCTGCCGATTGCGGGCCTGCCCCGCCTATGTGGCCGCGCCGGCCAGGACATTGATGGAAAAGGCCAGCACCCCGATGTTGAACAGGAAGGCCAGAATGCAATGCGCCACAACGATGCGCCGCACCTCTCCCCTCGTCACGTTCACGTCAGAGGCGGCAAAGCTCATCCCCGCAGTGAATGAGAAATAGAGGAAATCCCAATAGTCCGGCTCTGGCGTCTGGGGGAAACGGAAGCCCCGCGCATCATCGCCGTCAGGGCCGGGCATGTAATACATGTGCGCGTAGTGCAGCATGAACACCAGATTGGTGAAGGTCCACCCCAGCCCCAGCGTGACCACCAGCTTGATAATCGCGTGAAGGTTGTCGTGGCGGGCGGCGGGCAATTCCGCGACGATTGCCGCCAGAATTGCAATCGCCACCACCGCCGTGATCATCAGCACCCAGCCGCGGTTGCCATCGTTCTGCTGGGCATGAAGCCGCATCGCCATCGCGCTCTGATCGCGCCCCAGCGGCAACAACGAGACGATGAATATCAGCGCGGCCACGTCAAAGCCGGTAACCAGCGCATCTTCAAAGCCCGATCCGCGCCAATGGTGCAGGCCCAGCACAATCGCGGTCATCAGCCCGCCAAACAGCAGGAAGCGCGGCGGGGCAAGCCGGTTGCCGATCGGTTCACGATGCTGGCCGCGCCGCGTTTTCACCTGGCTTTCGCCCCCGTCCTGGTCTTGGCCCGCGCCGCCGCCGCGCCGGGCCGTTTCGGTTCAAGCAGCAGGTCCAGCCCGGTTGGCGCCGTACCGGATGCCGCGCGTTTCAGCCATGGATAGCGCAGACCGCCCTTGTAATCGATCCTGTATGTCTGGAACCGGTCACCGCGCTGCGTCAGCAGTTCCAGCGCCCCGCCGCTTTTTGCCGCAGTGACCGCCTTTCTGAGCGCATCAGCGTCATAAGTTTCGCCATTGACCGCCAGAATTTTCGATCCGGTCACCACCCCGGCGTTGAAAGCAGGACTGTCCCACTGGGTCGCCGTCACCTTGCCATCCTTGTCGATGGTGATCCCCAGGGAATAGATCAGCGAATTGACCTTGGCCTCAGCATAGCGGGCCTTGTCAAAGGGGTTGGGTTCTTCCTTCCACACCAGCCGGTAACCGCCCTTTTCAATTCCTTGGACCGGCGCGGGCTGGCCGGGCTGGTTGAACCGGGTCTTGAGGAACTGGTCCCAGTCATAGGGATATATCTGGCCAAGCGCCTTGACGACATCGGGCAGCTCAAACGGCAGTTCGCCCCAATCGCCGTCATTCATCCCGAAGAACACCTTGGCATAGTCATCGATGCTCTTTTTGCCGCCGGTTCCGGCGCGGATGATCTGGTCCGCCTCCAGCCACACCAGCGCGCCTTCGGTGTAATAGTCCTCATTACGGGCAAGCGAGGAAAACGGCTTGGACTTGCGCGCGGCGAAGACCGGATCGTTGCCGGTATCCTCAACCGAGCGCCAGCGCCGCCCGGGCTGTTCGGAAAAGTTGCCGGCCCATCCCGCCAGCATCCCCAGCACCATATCCTTGCCCTGCAGGCCGGATCGCGCCGCCAGCACCAGCCCCCAGAACTGGTCCTGCCCTTCATAGGACCACAACAGATCGCCCTGCATCGGCTGACGATAGTCCGGCGTCCACAGCCGCGCCGGGCGGCGGTACTTGCCCGACCACGAATGCGAATACTCGTGCGGCAGCAGGTTGCGGTCGTATTCGTTCTTGTCCCATTCGGTAAAGGCATTCGGCTCAAGCTGGTTCTCGCTTGACCGGTGATGTTCAAGGCCGATCCCGCCAATCTTGTCAGACAGCGCCAGCAGGAATTCGTAATGATCGAAATGGTTGGCGCCAAAGGCCAGCCGCGCCTCGCTCACCAGCGCACGGTAATCGTCGATATAGGCCGGCTTTGCCTCAAGCTGCGCGGCCTTGTCGGCCACGACATTAAGCGTGACCTTCTGGCCCAGATCCCACTTTCGGAAATAGCGTCCGGCGAAGATCGGCGAATCGACCAGCGTTTCATAGCTGGTTGGCGCCCAGGTCCAGCGGCTGCCCGTCTGGCTGCCACCATCCAGCGCGGTGGCCGCGGTCCAGCCGGCCGGCAGGGTGACGCTGGGCTGCACCTGAATGCGGCGCACATAATGCCCAGCGGGATACAGGCTCATCTTTTCCCACTGCAGGTTGAGCATATCGGGCGTCATGGTGATGCGCCCCTCCGATGATTGCAGCGGAGAGGTGTGGATGAACTTTGCCACCACTTCGCGCACTTCGGCATCGGCGGGCAGGGTCACGTGAAAGGCATAGACCTCCACCGGATCGCGCTTCCATTCCAGCTTGCGGCCATTCGCGGTGAAGGACAGGTCAACCAGTTCCGCCAGTGGCCCGCGCGGGCCGTGGTTGCCGGGCAGCCACTGCGGAAACAGCAGGGTCAGGCTGCGCGCACCCGGCGCAACCGGCACCGTCTCTGTCACGCGGTAGGCACCGCGGACCGTATCGCTGGCGTCAATATCCAGCGTGATCGTGCCGGGATAGGGCACGTCCTGCGCATCGGGCACGGTCTGGACAATCGGCACCGCCATCGGCGCGGAATTGGCCGCGATCGCAGCAGCGGGGAACAGGGCGGAGGCGGCGAGCAGCGCGGCCATGGTCATTTTCTGAATCATGCGGCGGTGATGGCGAACCTTGCGCAGCCGCGCAATGGTTTCACCGACGGCTTTTCGACGAAGGACAAACGCTGTAGGGGCCAGCGCCATGAGCAATACCCCCCAGGCAATCCGCGGCACCCAGGACATTTTCGGCCCAGAGGCTGAGGCTTTCGCCCATGTGGTCGAAACCTTTGAACGGGTGCGCAGGCTCTATCGCTTTCGCCGCATCGAAATGCCGGTGTTCGAAAAGACCGAGGTGTTCAGCCGAAGCATCGGAGAGACCACCGACGTCGTTTCGAAAGAGATGTATTCGTTCGAGGATCGCGGCGGCGAATCGCTGACCCTGCGCCCCGAATTCACCGCCGGGATCGCCCGCGCTTACCTGACCAACGGCTGGCAGCAGCACGCCCCGCTGAAGGTCGCCACCCACGGCCCGCTGTTCCGCTATGAACGCCCGCAAAAGGGCCGCTATCGCCAGTTCCACCAATTGGATGCCGAGATTCTGGGCGCGGCGGAACCCATGGCCGATGTCGAACTGCTGGTGATGGCCGATCAACTCCTGAAGGAACTCGGGATCGCCGACGGGGTGACGCTGATGCTCAACACCCTGGGCGATGCGCAGAGCCGCGAGGCGTGGCGCGCCGCGTTGGTGAGTTACTTCCGCGACGTAAAGGCGGAACTCAGCGAGGATTCGCAGGACCGGCTGGAACGCAACCCGCTGCGGATACTGGACAGCAAAGACCCGCGCGACAAAGCCTTCGTCGCAGATGCGCCGAAGATCGACGATTTCCTCAGCGATGAAGCGCTGGGCTTCTTCGCCAAGGTTACCGGCGGGCTGGACGCGGCTGGGGTCGAATGGACACGCGCACCGTCGCTGGTCCGGGGCCTGGATTATTACCGCCACACCGCGTTCGAATTCGTCACTGACCGGCTGGGTGCACAAGGCACGGTCCTCGGCGGTGGGCGCTATGACGGACTGATGGAATCGCTGGGCGGGCCGCATACGCCAGCCGTGGGTTGGGCCGCGGGGATTGAGCGGTTGGCGATGTTGGTGGGGGATGCGAATGAGGATTTCCCTCTCATCACCGTCATTCCTGACGAGCCGGACGACGAGGTGTTGGCTAATCGCATCGCTACACTTTTGCGCCGCGCCGGCGTGCAAACGGATATTGCGTTCGGCGGCAAAGCAAAACGCAGATTTGAGATTGCCAAAAAAAATGGTTCTCGGGCGCGATTAGTCATTCGTAAACAAAAGGGAACAACCGGAATTTCCGATAGGCTGGGTCACCATATCGTTGTCAATAAACCGGACTCGGTTGAGCCCGCGGTCTCCGAATATCGTAATCTGATTCTGAAAGTTTTGGAAGATAACTTCACGGTAATCCGACATGGACGGGCCGATGATGGATGTTGGGTCGATGCTGTCCTGCAAGAGTTCTTGTAGCGCGCTCAAATTTCGAGCCGTCACCCCGGGCTTGACCCGGGGTCCCGCTTTTCTTCTCGCGGCGGGAGACTAAAGAAGCGGGATCCCGGCTCAAGGCCGGGATGACGAAGGTAGAGTAGCTTCCACAATGTCTGTCTCTTACACTCGCCTGTTCAAACGCACGAACAGCCCCCCCCTGCCGGGGAAGGGAGGATGATGCCATGTCTGTAAGTGACGCCCGCCTTGCCCAGATCGCGCACCGCTTTGCCGAGATTGAGGCGCGGCTCGCCTCTGGCACGCTGGAAGGCAAGGACTTCGTTGCCGCCAGCCGCGATTTTGCCGAGCTGGAACCGGTAGCGCGCATCGCGGCCGAGGTGGCGGCGATGCGCGGGGAACTGGCCAGCCTTGCCGCGCTGGACGATCCCGAAATGCGCGAACTGGCCGAGGAGGAGACCGCCCGGCTGAAAGCCGAATTGCCAGAGGCTGAGCACAATCTGGCCATTGCCCTGTTGCCGCGCGACAGCGCCGACGCGCGTTCGGCCATGCTTGAAGTGCGCGCCGGAACCGGGGGCGATGAGGCCGCTCTGTTCGCCGCCGACCTGCTGCGGATGTACGAGCGCTTTGCAGCCGAACAAGGCTGGCGCTTTGAACTGGTCAGCGCCAATGCCAGCGACATCGGCGGGTTCAAGGAAGCCGTGGCCGAGATCAATGGCAACGGCGTTTTCGCCAAGCTGAAGTTCGAAAGCGGGGTCCACCGCGTCCAGCGCGTACCGGTGACCGAAAGCGGCGGACGCATCCACACCAGCGCCGCCACAGTCGCGGTTCTTCCCGAACCCGATGAGGTCGACGTTTCGATCGAGGACAAGGATTTGAAGATCGACGTGTACCGTGCATCGGGCGCGGGCGGCCAGCACGTCAACACCACCGATTCCGCCGTGCGCATCACGCACCTGCCAACCGGCACCGTGGTCACCTGCCAGGACGGACGCAGCCAGCACAAGAACAAGGAGAAGGCGATGCAGGTGCTGCGCGCCCGCCTGTTCGAGGCTCAGCGCGACGCCGCACAGGGCGCCGAAGCCGAGGCACGCCGGGCGATGGTAGGGTCCGGCGACCGGTCCGAACGAATCCGGACCTACAACTTCCCGCAAGGGCGCGTCACCGATCACCGCATCAATCTGACACTGCACCGCCTGCCCGAAATTCTTGAAGGCACTGGCCTTGGCGAACTGGTGGACGCGCTGACCGCAGAGGATCAGGCCAAGCGGCTGGCGGCGTTGGGGGAATAATGGACTCCCTTCAATCCCAGACCGTGGCCCAGGCCATCCGGGCCGCCACCGAGCTGCTTGGCCCGCGCACCGACAGCGCCCGGCTTGATGCCGAACTGCTGATGGCTCACGCGCTGGACGTCAGCCGGTCAGACCTGTTCCTGCGGCGGATGGCCGATCCCGCGCCCCCGGCCTTCGCCGCGCTGGTGGCCCGCCGCGCCGCGCATGAACCGGTTGCCTATATCCGGGGCTTTCAGGAATTCTTCGGGCTGCCGCTGCGGGTAACCCCGGACGTGCTGATCCCGCGCGGCGATAGCGAAACGCTGATCGAGGCGGCGCTGGCCGCCCGGCCCGCCGCGCGGCGCGTGCTGGATTGCGGCACGGGCAGCGGGGCCTTGCTGCTGGCCGCGCTGGAAAACCTGCCCGAAGCGCGCGGGATCGGCATCGATCGGTCGCCGGCGGCGCTGGCGGTGGCGCAGGACAACGCGCGGTCGCTGAAACTTGACGCCCGCACGCAGATGCTGCTGGCCGATTGGGACGCGCCGGGATGGGCGGCGAATCTTGGCCGGTTCGATCTGGTTCTGGCCAACCCGCCCTATGTCGAGCAGGACGCCGATCTGGCCCCTTCGGTGCGGGAACACGAGCCGGCGGGGGCGCTGTTTGCGGGGCAGGACGGGCTTGACCCCTACCGCGTGCTGGTGCCGCAACTTGCCAGCCTGTTGGCGCCGGGCGGGGTCGCGCTGGTTGAAATTGGCGCGACTCAGGCCGATGCGGTAAGCGCGATTGGCGCGGCGGCGGGGCTTGAATCGCGCCGCCACCGTGATCTTGCCGAAAGATTTCGGGTGATTGAATTCACGATTTCGCTTGGCAAGCCGCGCGCCAGCGCTTAAATCCATCAACAGGCCAGCGCCGGTCCGCTCTTTCGTTGACCCGCAGGCCAATTCCAACATTTGCGATTCGGCGGTGCTGAAGCCGCGAAAAATGCAGGTGTCGGGACCACGAAGCGCGATAGTGCGCCCGTGGCACAGGGTCATGCGGCCGGACAGGCAATGAAGCCGGAGCGGTCGCTGGATTAGGGATTGCGTACCCTTGAACAACAACAACCGTGGCAACAACCGCCGGCGCGGCCGGGGTAACCGTCAGAACAACAATGGCGGACAGCAAACCAACCGGATCGACAGCCGGGCGCGCGGCAACGCCCCCCAGTTGCTTGAGAAGTATCGCAAGCTGGCGCAGGACGCGCACCTTAATGGCGACCGGGTGCAGGCCGAATATTACCTGCAGTTCGCGGATCACTATTTCCGGGTTATCGCCGACACCCGTCTGCGTCAGGAAGAACAGCGCAGCCGCCCGCGTGACGATCGCTGGCAGGAAGGCGGTGAGGACGCGGACGAAGGCGGCGAATTTTCTGGCGAGGGTGATTTCCCCGCTTTCGATCAGCCGAACTATCCACGCCAGCAGCGCGAAGATCGCCCGCAGCGTGAGGATCGCCCGCGTCGCGATAATCGGGAGCCGCGTGAGGAACGCAGCGATGAAGACGCCCCTGCCCGCCGCACCGCGCGCGAGGATAACCGCGACGAGGAAGCCGATGGCAACACGGCCGAGGCAAACCCTTATGAGCCGGTGGAAAACCCGTTCGTCCGCGGCAACCGGGGCCTGCGCCCGCGCCGCGAACGTGATGACCGCGCGCCCCGCCCGGCCCGCCGCGTGCGCGAAGAGCAAGCGGATGACGGCGGTGAGCCGGCCGCGCTTGATCCTGCATCGCTGCCCCCTGCAATCGCCGCTGCGCGCGAAGAGCCGCGTGATGAGAGCCGCGACGAGGGCGATGCACCAGCCGAGACCAAACCGCGCCGGGGCCGCCCGCGCAAGAAGCCGTCGGCTGACGATGCCGGCGAAGCGCTCGAATCGGTGAACTGATCCCCGGCGTGCGCCGCGCGCTGGCTCTGTTCCACTCCCACCCGCGGCTGGCCGCGCTGCTGTGCGGCGCGCTGGCCGCCTGCGGGTTCGAACCCATCCATCTTTGGCCGCTGACGCTGCTTGGCCTGATGGGCCTGATCGCCGTGACCGCGCGCGCACCGGGCTGGAAGGCCACGGCACTGGCCGGCTGGCTGTTCGGGGTTGGGCATTTTACGGTGGGCAACAGCTGGATCGCCACGGCCTTCACCTATCAGGCGGCGATGCCGGCCTGGCTGGGCTGGGTCGCGGTGGTGCTGCTCAGTTTCCTTCTGGCGGCATACCCCGCGCTGGCCGCAGCGGCGGCATGGCTGATCGCGCGGGACAGGCCTGCCGCATTGGTTCTTGCCTTTGCCGGGTGCTGGATCGTGACCGAATGGCTGCGAAGCTGGCTGTTTTCCGGGTTTTCCTGGAATCCCCTGGCCGCGGCGGCGCTCGGCCCGTTCGGGCACCCGGGCCTTGCCGGTGCGTTGCCGTGGACCGGCACCTATGCCCTGTCGGGAATCGTGATGCTGCTGGCGGGCAGTCTGTGGCTGGCGGCGGCGCAGGAGCAGCCCGTCTGGCGCAGGGCCGCGCTGATCGCCCTGCCGGTGGTCCTGTTTTTGTCACCGTGGCCCGCCCCGTCCGTTCCGGCGGCCACAGACGGCCTGCGCTATACGATTGTTCAGCCCAACATCCCGCAGGAACAGCTCAACGATCCGGCGATGTATCAGGCCAATTTCATCCGGCTTGCCAGGCTGTCCCCGCCGCAGTTGCCGGGGCAGCGCCGGGTGCTGTTGTGGCCGGAAAGCGGGGTGCCGGACTATCTGCGCGAGGGCTATCCTGATCGCTATTACCTGGACAACTACGCCGCTGATCCGGTGCTGGCGCGGCGGCGGCTGGGCGGAGCGGCGGGCGCGGGCACCGTACTGCTGACCGGCACGACCGATCTGGAGATCCGGGGCAACAGGGCCGCAGGCGGGCGCAATTCGGTTACCGCGCTGGATTCCGCCGGCGCGATCGCGGGTTCTTATTCCAAGGCCCATCTGGTTCCCTTTGGCGAATACTTGCCGATGCGCGCTGCGCTTACTCCGCTGGGCCTGTCCCGGCTGGTGCCGGGCGATATCGATTTCTGGCCCGGCCCGGGGCCGCGCACATTGGACCTTGGCCCGTGGGGCCAGGTCGGGGTGCAAATCTGTTACGAGATCATCTTTTCGGGACAGGTGGTGGACCGGGCGCACCGCCCGCAGTTTATCTTCAACCCGTCTAACGATGGATGGTACGGCGCGTCCGGCCCGCCGCAGTTTCTGGCGCAGGCGCGGCTCCGCGCGATCGAGGAAGGGCTGCCGGTGCTGCGCGCAACCACCACCGGGATCAGCGCGGCAATCGATGCCAGGGGGCGGGTGCAGACCTTTGCTCCTCACGGGCTGGCGGCCCGGCTTGACGGGATCGTGCCGCAGGCCCTGCCGCCCACCCTGTTCGCGCGGATGGGCAATGCACTTGCGCTTTGCTGGGCCGCAGTCTTTCTTGCCGCGAGCATGGTTGCCAGCCGCCGCATCCGCCGCTAGATGGCAGACATAAAGATTTCTTTATATCGGATTTCACAATGCGCACCGACTACCTCTTCACCTCCGAAAGCGTCAGCGAAGGCCACCCCGACAAGGTTTCGGACCAGATTTCCGACGCGATTGTCGATCTGTTCCTGTCCAAGGATCCCCAGGCGCGAATCGCCTGCGAAACGCTGACCACCACGCAGCTTGTCGTGCTGGCCGGGGAAATCCGCGGTGAAGGGATCATGGACACCCAGGGCAACTGGGCTCCGGGTATCGAGGCAGAGATCGAGCAGGCCGTGCGGAACACCGTGCGCGAGATCGGTTATGAGCAGGGCGGTTTCCACTGGGAAAAGCTGGAATTCATCAACCGCCTTCATGCCCAGTCGGCGCACATTGCCCAGGGCGTTGATGCCGCTGACAACAAGGATGAAGGCGCGGGCGATCAGGGCATCATGTTCGGCTATGCCACCGATGAAACCCCTGATCTGATGCCGGCAACGCTTTATTACAGCCACAAGATTCTGGAACGCATGGCCGCTGACCGCCATTCGGGCGCTGCACCGTTCCTGGAACCCGATGCCAAAAGCCAGGTCACGCTGCGTTATGAAGGCAGTCTGCCGGTTGCGGCAACCGCCGTGGTTGTATCGACCCAGCACGCCCCCGGTTATGACGCGGGTGAAAAGGAGGCTGAACTTCACGCCTATGTAAAGCGCGTGGTGTCAGAAGTTGTGCCGCCGGTGCTGCTGCGCGACACGGTTTACTACATCAACCCGACCGGCAGCTTCGAAATCGGCGGACCGGACGGCGACGCCGGGCTGACCGGGCGCAAGATCATNNCATCGTCGATACCTATGGCGGCGCGGCCCCGCACGGCGGCGGTGCGTTTTCGGGCAAGGATCCCACCAAGGTTGATCGCTCGGCTGCCTATATCACCCGCTACCTTGCCAAGAACGTGGTCGCCGCCGGCCTTGCCACGCGCTGCACCATCCAGATCGCCTATGCCATCGGCGTGTCGGAACCTCTTTCGCTCTATGTCGATACGCACGACACCGGAACGGTGGACGAAGCCAGGATCGAGGCTGCGATCCTGGCCCTGCCCAAGCTGAGCGGCCTGACCCCGCGCGCGATCCGCACGCACCTGGGCCTTAACAAGCCAATCTACCGCAAGACCGCCGCCTACGGCCACTTCGGCCGCAAGGCCGAGGGCGACCTGTTCCCGTGGGAGCGGCTGGATCTGGTTGAAGATCTGAAGGCGGCGCTGGGCTGAACCATTTGGAAGGCTGACGCTGGCAAGCCCTTCCGAGCCGGCGAGGGGCGTATCAGCACAGCCGGGGCGGTTCTACTGGCGATAGTCCGCCGTTATAACCCCCGCCGCCGTCAGCTCCGCCTCGTGCGCTTCCTCGCGCCAGGTTTCGGCCAGTGCCTGTTCCTCCCAACCCAGCATGGCGGGATGAGTCAGAACGTGGTCAACCCAGGCCTGCCCCCGCCCGACATCAAGGCCATAGGTGCGCACGCGGAAGGCAACGGGGGCGTAGAACGCATCGGCGGCGCTGAACGCTGAGCCCACCAGCCATGGTCCGCCAAAGCGCGACAGGCCGGTTTCGAAAATCTCTCTCACGCGGGCAACGTTACGACGCAGGCCTTCGCTCATTGGCTTAGGGGACACGCGCACCCCGACGTTCATGGTGCAATCGTTGCGTAGATGCCCGAAGCCGCCATGCATTTCCGCCACCGCGCCTTGAGCGAATATCCGCGCTTCCTCCCCGGCAGGCCAGACGCCAGGATGACGCTCGGCCAGATAGAGCGTGATCCCCAGCGAATCCGCAATCACCCGCGCCCCGTCAATCAGCACCGGGACTTGCCCGGTGGGGCTGAATTTACGGAAATCATCATAATTGTCCGGCTTCGCGAAGGGTTCGAGCCGATCCTCAAACGGAATGGCCAGCGCCTTCATCAATAGCCACGGTCGCAGCGACCAGCTTGAATAGTTCCGGTTGGCGGTGATCAGGGTGTAGGTCATGAGGCAAGGGTAGCGCCGTTTCTCTTGCCTGCAAGGGAGGAACTATGCGCCTGCCACCTCGTCCGGCCAGCGCGTCATCCGTTCATGCCCGGCATCAAGGAACAGCGCGGGCAGCGTGGCCAGCATCAGCACCTTGTGGATGCACCAGTCCGCAGCGCGTTCGTTCCACCTGGCGGTCGCCCGCCCCTGCCGCTCAGGCCAGTGCTGGTAGGGCAGGAAATGATCGGGCTCATCCCTGTGAACGATTTCAAAGATCTTCCGCATCACCGGGTCGGCGCGCACGATCGGGTTGCGCAGCAGGATCTCCACCTGGCGAAGCCCGCGCTGTTCGGTCAGCATGATCACCCGGCACAGCCGTTCGAACTCTTCGGGCGTGGCGACGATATGGCCGGTGTCCAGTTCCTCGATCGAACAGCGGAACACCCATTGGATGAACCGATCAATGTGCCCCACCCCGCGATCGACCTGCAAGGGCATCCGCCCCTGCCGTTCGAACCAGCGGCGGAACATCAGGTAGTGCTTTTCCTCATCGGCGCGGTGCTTTTCGATCTCGCGCTGGAAGGCAAGGTCATCGGGGCAGCGCTGCCGCACCGCCTCTATGATCCGGTCAAGCGAGGTATAGCCGCGATATTCGTTGTAGAGATAGATCGAGGCCAGAACGTCGAGATAGCGTTCGCGAAAGCCTGAATTGATTATCGCCTTTACTCCAGCATGGCGGTCAGTCCCAGCACCGCCTCGGCGAATTCCTGACGGAAATCCTGCACGACACCCCTGGCGCTGCGCACCTGATCAACAAGCCCAACGCCCTGCCCGACGAAGTAGGAAACCAGTTCGCGGGCCTGTTCGTTGCCGTTTATAACCGCATTCTCGATCCGCTGGAACGATGGTTCGGAAACCATGCCCATCAATGGCATGGGCAGCGTGCCGGGGCTGTCGGCGCCATCCCACGCCTCGTGCCAGGCGGTGCGAAGCTGGCGCGCGGGCTTGCCGGTGCGGCTGCGGCTGCGCACCGTATCGCGGCTGCGCGCGGCGATCATCTTGGCGCGGAAGGCCTCGCTGGTTTCCGCCTCGGTCGTGGCGAGCCAGACCGATCCGGTCCATGCCCCTTCAGCGCCCGCCGCCATCATCGCCGCCATCTGCGCCCCGGTCATGATCCCGCCGGCGGCCAGCACCGGAATCGCCTGCCCCGCTTGCTTGAGCGCGCGGACCACCTCGGGGATCAGCACGAGCGTCGAAACTTCGCCGCAGTGCCCCCCGGCCTCGCCGCCCTGGGCGACGATGATGTCCACTCCGGCGGCAGCCTGGCGCAAGGCGTGTTCCTTGGCCCCGACCAGCGCGGCGACGGGAATCCCGCGCGCCTTGCCTTCTTCGATCATCCGGGGCGGTGCCACGCCAAGGGCATTGGCGATCAGCCGGATCGGGTGGCGAAAGGCGACCTCCATCTGGGCATAGCCGTTTTCGGGCGTGATCCCGGCGCGGCCTTCATAGCGGACCACTTCATCCGCGCTGACCGCAACGCCGTATTCGTTCAGCAGGCTGGCGGTGAAGGCGCGGTGTTCAGCGCTGATCGCCCCGGCGCGCGAAGCGTTGTCGGCAAAGCCCGCCACGCGCGGATCGATGGTTTCAGGCACCAGCACGTCAACGCCATAAGGAGCGCCGTCGATATGGGCGTCGATCCAGGCCAGCTCTTCCTCAAGTTGATCGGGGGTGAAGCGCGTTGCCCCCAGCACCCCGAACCCGCCCGCCTTGCTGACCGCCACAACCACGTCGCGGCAGTGGCTGAAGGCGAACAGCGGAAACTCGCACCCGGTCAGGCAGCAGACGGCGTTGTCCATGATTCTCTCCCTTGTGGGGAGCGATCATTGCGCGCCGGACCACCGCCCGCAAGCGGATTTAATCGTGCGATTAAGACAAGTAGTGCGCCGTGGTCATTGCCGCGACTTCCTCTGCCGTCACGCCCGGGGCCAGTTCCACCAGCCGGAACGGCGAAGCGTGATCATCGCGCTTGAACACGGCCAGATCGGTGATCACCATGTCCACCACGTTCTTGCCCGTCAGCGGCAGGGTGCATTGGGGGATGAATTTGGGGCTGCCATCCTTGGCGCAGTGTTCCATCACCACGATGATCTTCTTGACCCCGGCGACCAGATCCATCGCCCCGCCCATGCCCTTGATCATCTTGCCCGGCACCATCCAGTTGGCGATGTCGCCGTTTTCGGCCACTTCCATCGCCCCCAGCACGGTCAGGTCAATCTTGCCGCCGCGGATCATCGCGAAGGACTGGGCCGAATCGAAATAGGCGGAATGTGGCAGCTCGCTGATCGTCTGCTTGCCGGCGTTGATCAGATCGGCGTCAACCTCATCCTCGGTCGGGAAGGGGCCGATGCCCAGCATTCCGTTTTCCGATTGCAGCGTCACGGTGATGCCCTGGGGCACGTGATTGGCCACCAGCGTCGGGATGCCGATACCCAGGTTTACATAGAACCCGTCGCGCAGTTCCTGCGCGGCACGGGCAGCCATCTGATCGCGGGTCCAGCCGTGGGGTTCGGTCATCCCAAATTCCTTTTTGATAAGTTTGCCCAGCTGAGCAGGGTGCCCAGCGCAAAGCTGCCGCCAAGCACGAAACAGGCAAATGAAGTCCAGAAAATGAACGCCAGCGTTTGATTCGGCCCCCACGCATGCGGCACGAAAGCCAAGGCACTGCGCACCAGCAAAACGGTAGCAATCGCGATCAGCGCTGTGCGGATCAGCGGCAGGCGGCGGATAGCACCTGCCGCGCTGAACCCATAAGCCGCCCAGCCCGCGATGATCGCTGCGATTACTGCCGTGACCATGGCGGGAACGAGTGAGCCGCGTTCGGCGGCCCGCGCCATTTCCTCGCCCGCGCCGAAAAACCGATACCAATCGGGTCCGCCCAGAATGCAGCCGACATGCAGCAGGCTGGCAGCCACGCTCATCCATGCCGCAGCCAGCAACCACGGACGGCCAGAGCCCATCAGGCGGCCTCCCTCACGGTGCGGAATTCGATCTTCTTGTCATAGGGCGCGCCCATGATCAGGCGCTGGACGTAAACGCCCGGCAAGTGGATGCAATCGGGGTTGAGGCTGCCCACCGGCACAATCTCTTCCACCTCAACCACACAGACCTTGCCGGCGGTTGCGGCGGGCTGGTTGAAATTGCGCGCGGTCTTGCGGAACACGACGTTGCCGGTTTCATCCGCCTTCCACGCCTTTACCAGCGCCAGATCGGCGACGATGCCGCGCTCAAGCACATATTCCTCGCCATCGAACACTTTGGTTTCCTTGCCCTCTGCAACCAGCGTGCCCACGCCGGTTTTGGTGTAGAAACCGGGAATGCCCGCGCCGCCGGCGCGCATCCGTTCAGCCAGAGTGCCTTGCGGGCAGAATTCAACCTCAAGCTCGCCTGACAGGTACTGGCGTTCAAATTCCTTGTTCTCACCCACATAGGAACTGATCATCTTCTTCACCTGCCGGGTGCGCAGCAGCTTGCCGATGCCTTCGTTATCGATGCCGGCATTGTTGCTGGCAAAGGTCAGATCTTTCACGCCCGAATCGCGCACCGCATCCAGCAGGCGTTCGGGAATGCCGCACAGGCCAAAGCCGCCACAGGTGATCAGCAGGCCATCACGAAGCAAGCCGTCAAGGGCGGCTTCGGCAGAAGGATAGAGTTTGTTCATGCGCCTCACTTTCCGGCTTGGGGCAGGATCATCAAGCCCTTAGGATGCACCCGTGCCAAGCGCAATGACGCAGTGCAGCAAGGACGTGCAACGATGCTTTTCCTGAAACGGATATACGAACCCGCCGATGACGGTGATGGCGCGCGCTTTCTGGTCGACCGGCTGTGGCCGCGCGGCATATCGAAGGAACGGGCGAACCTGACCGCCTGGTTCAAGGCGCTGAGCCCCAGCGATGAAATGCGCAAGACCTTCCATGGGGCGACCGCCGGATCGGACGCGGCCTGGGCCGCGTTCCGCAAGGCCTATGATGCGGAACTCGATCAGGGATCGCCAGAGATCGAGGCGGAACTGGCCGCGCTGCGCGATGCCTTGTCCAAGGGTACGGTGACCCTGCTGTTCGGTGCCCATGATACTGCCCGCAACAACGCCGTGGCGCTGCACGAATGGCTGATCCGGCGCGGGATCGTCAGTCAGTAAGCGCCAGATCCAGCGCCGCTGACAGATCGGCCAACGCCTGCTGCCCGCTGTTCACCTTGATCGCGTGCATCCCCAGCGCGGCGGAGGGTTTGCAGTTGATTCCCAGATCATCAAGATAGACGCAGGCCTGCGGCGTAAGCCCCATGGCATCGCACATCATCAGATAGATACGCGGATCAGGCTTGCGCACCCCGGCCTTGCTGCTTTCGATCACCACTTCGAACCGGGCGAAAACCTGTTCATAGGCATCGGCCCCGTCACCGCTGCGGGCCATGCCCGCGCCGTGGCCCGCCGGCACATTATTGGTGATGCAGCCCAGCCGGTATCCGGCATCCTTCAACCGGTCGAGCGCGGTCACCATGGCCGGGCGGATCGCGCCTGACAGCACCGCCAGCACCGCTGCACCATCAAGGTCATGGCCCAGCGCCTGCGCCTCTGCCGCGAAGCGCATATCGAAAGTGGCGGCATCAATTTCTGCCCGCTCAAACAATGCCCAGGCGTTGCTGTCGGGATTGGCGGCGTTGACCCGGCGGATGAAATCGCGCGGCAGGCCGCGTTCGGCTTCAAGCCGGTTGAACGCCTCAAACGGGGAGGCGGTGATCACTCCGCCAAAATCGAAGATCACGGCATCGAAACGGCGTTGATTCACGGGCGTCACCTTCCACGCAGAATTCGGGCCATCCAGAATTCCGGCCGCCCGTCCGTGGCGCAAGCCGAGCAGCACCGCAAGGCCCGCATTGGCCGGCTTGACCCAGATCATGGACAAGAACGCCGTGCCGGGTCAAAATCCGCAGCAGCGAAAGGAACACCCCATGATGCGCTCCATTCTTGTCCAGGGCGGACGCGACAGCGCGATGGCCAGCCGGCTTGATACCGCGCTGGCACTGGCGCGGCTTCACCAGGGCCACGTCACCGTGCTGATCGACACGCCGATCGAACGATTCGTCACGGTCGATCCCTATGGCGGCACCTATGTCGCGCGTGAGGCGTTCGAGGCGGCATTGGCCGAGGATGATGCCCTGGCTGCCGCCTTTGCCGGGCGGCTGGGCAAGGACGATGTGCCGTTCGACATCGTGCAGTTCGAATCCGCGCCGATTGAGGCGATGGCGCTGGCCGCCCGGCTTGCCGACCTGGCAATCGTTTCGCGCGAGTGCGGCTATGCCGGCGACTTGCCGCTTGAAACCTGCTGTCCGGTGCTGGTGCTGTCCGAGGGGGTAGTGCCCCATTTCCCGCTGACTTCGGCCTGCATCGGCTGGGATGGCGGCGCAGAGGCGGCCTGCGCGCTGCGCGCGGCGGTTCCGCTGCTGCGCGATTGTCCTGCGGTGCGGGTGGTTACGGTGCTGACCGAAAAGCAAACCGGTTTCCCGCCGACAGAAGCGCTGCGCTATCTGGCCCGCCACGGGATCAAGGCTGAACTGATCGAGCTGGAAAAGGGCAATTCGGTGGAAGAAACCCTGGCTGCGGCCGTCCACGCCCATCAGGCGCAAATGCTGGTCATGGGTGCCTATGGCCACAGCCGGGTGCGCGAATTTCTGTTCGGCGGGGTGTCGCGCTATTTCCTGGAAGGGACGGCCGCGTCCGCGCCATCACTGCTGCTGGCACACTGACCGACGCGGGTAAGCGCTTGGTCGAAAGCGCTTTGGCAACTGGCGGCGGGCAGTTAGGCTCCGCGCGCCAACCCCGGGAGACCCATCATGAATCGCCTGCCCCGCATCCTGCCCTGTGCCGCCCTGTTCGCCGCCGCGCTGCTGGCCGCGCCGCCGCTTGCCGCCAAGCCGGCTGACTATGCCACGGTGGTTGCCGACACGGCGCGCGGGGAAAAGAACCGCACGCTTGATGCAGGGCGGATGCCGGCGGAAATGCTTGACTTCGCCGGGATCAAGCGCGGCGATGTGGTGGCCGATTATCAGGCCGGCGGCGGATACTATACCGAACTGATCTCTCGCGTGGTCGGTCCCAAGGGGCGGGTCTATGCCATGACCCAGCCCAATTTCTATGAAAAGGATTATTGGGGCAAGCTGGTGGCAAGCCACCCCAATGTCTATCCGCTGGTCTCGCCGGGAACCGGGCTGACCCTGGCGCCCGGCAGTGTCGATGTGATCTTCGCCCACCTGGTCTATCACGATCTCTACTGGGTTTCGGAAAAGTACCAGCATCCGCAGATGGACGTGCCGCAAGTGCTGAAAGGCTGGTTCGCTGCGGTAAAGCCCGGCGGCCACGTAATCGTGATTGATCATGCCGCGCTGCCCGGCGACGTGCGCGAGACCGTTGAGAAGTTTCATCGGATCGATCCCGAGCGGGTCAAGGCTGACATGGCCGCCGCCGGATTCGTGCTGGACGGAGAGAGCGAATTGCTGCGGCGCAGCGAGGACGCTCACGACAAGAACGTTTTTGACCCCGCCATCCGCGGCAAGACCGATCGTTTTGCCTTGAAATTCAAACGCCCTTGAACGGAAATGAACGATAGTTGCAAATTATGCAACAAACAATGACCTTTTCGCACTTGCACAAAAACCGGGGTGCGACCATTTAGAGCCTGCCTTTCAGGCATCCTCTCCCAAAACTTCAATAGGCCCGGTCGGTTTTCCGCCCGGGCCTTTTTTTGTCCGCGCCCTGGGCGGCACGCAGCGATTGCGAGCCTTTTGCGCCGCCATCCGCGCCATTTGCAATCACGCCGCCAAGTTCCTAGCTTTGGGTCAACGGTCCGGGTTCCCGGACGCCAAGCAGGACACGATCATATGGCCGATGGCGATGACACAGCCGTCAAGGACAAGGCAGTCAGGTTGCAGGTGGCAGCGGCCCGCCAGGAAGAAAGCGGCCAGGGCATCGCCCGGATGCCCAAGACAGCGCTCGCCGCGCTGGGCGTGACCGAAGGCGACGTGGTAGAGATTACCGGCAAACGCAGCACCGCCGCGCGGGTGGTGCTGGCCTATCCCGAGGATGAGGGGCTGGACGTGATCCGGCTGGACGGATTGCAGCGCGCCAATGCCGAAGTTGGCTCGGGCGATCACGTTCAGGTCAGCAAGGGCGAATCGCGTCCGGCGCAGCGCGTGGTCTTTGCCCCGGCCCAGCGCGAAATGCGGCTGCAGGGGCCGGGCCAGGCACTGAAGCGCAATTTCTTCCAGCGTCCGCTGGTGGCGGGCGATCTGGTTGCCACCACCGGGCAGACCCAGGTGCGCGATATGCCGCCAGAGGTGCAGCGGATGTTCAACGCCCCGGCCTTCGCGCTGACCCAGATCCGCCTGACCGTGGTGTCCACCGTGCCCAAGGGCGTGGTCCATATCGACGAGGATACCGAGGTTGAACTGCGCGAGGAGTTTGAGGAAGCGCGCGGAAGCCGCGGCGATGTCAACTATGATGACGTCGGCGGGATGGGCGACACCATCCGGCAGCTTCGCGAAATGGTGGAACTGCCGCTGCGCTATCCTGAACTGTTCACCCGTCTTGGCGTTGATCCGCCCAAGGGCGTGCTGCTGCATGGCCCACCGGGCACCGGCAAGACTCGCCTGGCCCGCGCGGTCGCCAATGAAAGCGAAGCCAGCTTCTTCACCATCAACGGCCCCGAAATCATGGGCAGCGCCTATGGCGAAAGCGAGCGGCGGCTACGCGAGGTGTTTGAAGAGGCGGCCAAGGCCGCACCTTCGATCGTCTTTATCGACGAGATCGATTCGATCGCGCCCAAGCGCTCCGGCACGCCCGGAGAGGCGGAGAAGCGGCTGGTGGCCCAGCTTCTGACCCTGATGGACGGGCTGAACACCAGTTCGAACATCGTGGTGATCGCCGCAACCAACCGGCCCGACGCGCTGGACGAGGCGCTGCGCCGCCCCGGCCGGTTTGACCGCGAAATCGTGATCGGCGTTCCCGATGAAAAGGGCCGGCGCGAAATTCTGGGCATCCATACCCGCGGGATGCCGCTGGCCGAAGGCGTCGATCTGGACGAACTGGCGCGCACCACTCACGGTTTCGTCGGGGCCGATCTGGGGGCGCTGGCGCGCGAGGCGGCGATGGATGCGGTGCGGCGGATCATGCCCCAGCTTGATCTTGAAGCGCAAACCATCCCGCCCGAGGTGCTGGAAAGCCTGACCGTGACGCTGGACGATTTCCGCAGCGCGCTGAAACGCGTCCAGCCTTCTGCCATGCGCGAGGTGATGGTGCAGGTGCCCAATGTCGGCTGGAACGACGTTGGCGGGGTTGAGCAGGCCGAGGAGCAACTCAAGGAAGGGATCGAGCTGCCGCTGAAAAACCCTGACGCCTTCCGCCGCCTGGGCATCCGCCCGGCCAAGGGCTTTCTGCTCTATGGCCCGCCCGGCACCGGCAAGACCCTGCTGGCCAAGGCGGTTGCCAAGGAAAGCGAGGCGAACTTCATCTCGATCAAATCGAGCGACCTGCTTTCCAAATGGTACGGCGAAAGCGAGCAGCAGATCAGCCGGCTGTTCGCCCGCGCCCGCCAGGTTGCCCCCTGCGTGGTGTTCATTGACGAGATTGACAGCCTGGTCCCCGCGCGCGGCACCAGCGGCAACGAACCGCAGGTAACGGCCCGCGTGGTCAACACCATTCTGGCGGAAATGGACGGGATGGAGGAACTGTCCAGCGTGGTGCTGATCGGGGCGACCAACCGCCCCGGTCTGGTCGATCCGGCACTGCTGCGTCCGGGCCGGCTGGATGAGTTGATCTACGTGGGCACCCCCGATGCCGCGGGGCGCGAACATATCCTGAAGATCCACACCGCCAGAATGCCGCTGGCCAGGGACGTTGATCTGGCGGCGATTGCCGCCGGGGCCGAACGCTTCACCGGTGCCGATCTTGAGGATGTGGTGCGCCGCGCCGGGCTGGCCGCCATCCGCCGCACCAATGGCAAGGCCGACAAGGTCAACGCCCACGACTTTGCCGAAGCGCTGGCGGCATCGCGCGCTACCGTTTCAGCAGAGATGGAGGCGGAATATATGAAGATGAAGGGCGAACTGAAAAAGCGCGCCGCCGAAGTCACCGCCCAGCAGATCGGCTTTCTTGCGCCGGGAATGGTCGAATCGACGCGGGAGAAAAAGCACGGGTGAGGAGATTCCTTCCCCGCAGGGAAGGGATCACACCTCGTCGCACAAGGCGTCCGGCATATGTTCGCGCAGCCATTCGATCATGGCTTCGCGGATTGCCGGGCGCAGGCGGCCCAGCGGGGTGGGGCCAGCCGCGCTCATCACCAGTTTGAGTTCAATCGATCCGACCCGCACTTCCGACACCTGCAGCGATCCGCTGCGCTTGTCCCAATCAGGGTTGGTGGCCAGCAGATCGGCATAGGCCTGGCGAATCGGACCGATCGCGCTGCCCGGCTTGATTGGCAGAACCACCGATCCGGTGATCCCGCCGCCAGCGCGGGTCCAGTTCTGGAAGCTGCCGTCAAGAAACTTGGCTGTGGGCACGATCACGCGCCGCTCATCCCCGGTGCGGATCACCACATAGCTGAGGCGGATATCCTCTACCCGCCCGCTCTCATTGTCGACCACCACGAAATCACCGATGCGGATCGGCTCGGTCAGCGCGATCTGCATTCCCGCGATCAGCGACTTGAGCGCTGGCTGCGCGGCCGCGCCGACGGCCAGCGTGGCAAGCCCGGCCGAGGCCAGCAAGGTGGTGCCGATGCTCCGCACTGCCGGAATGGCGAACAGCACCAGCGCCACGGTGACGAACACGATCATGAAGCCCGCCGTGCGCGAGAATATCGCGATGCGGGTACGCCGGCTGCGCGCCGTCAGTTCGTCATCATAAGCGGCGGTCTTGGCCTCCAGCGCGGCGGCAAAGCCCTTGACCAGCGCGAAAACCACCCAGCCCAGCAGCGCCGGTTCGATGAAGCGGCCCACCGCATCCCAGACCCTGCCGATCAGCGCATCGCTTTCAGCGGCAATCGAGATCGCCACGGCGTTCATCGCCCAGAACAGCGGCATCCGCAGCCGGGCAAAGATCACATCATCGGTGCCCGACGCAGTGTGGCGCGCGGTGCGGCGCAGCAGGGCAAAGACCACAAAATGCAGCGCGGTGGCCACCCCCACGGCAATCGCGCCGTGGATCGCCGCCCAGGTCAGCTTTTCCGACCAGCCGATCACCGCCTCTGCCGAGGGGAGTTTTGCGGGAACGGGACTGCTGCTCAATGCGCCGCTCCCCAGCTTTGCCCCGCGCCGATCTCAACCCCCAGCGGCACGGTCATTTCCACTGCGGGGGCCGCTGCCCCTTCCATCACCGCGCGGATAACCGTGGTAGCGGCGTCCACATCGGCTTCGGGCAGTTCGAACACCAGTTCGTCATGGACCTGCAGCAGCATCCTGACCTGCCCCAGCCCGGCGGCTTTCAGCGCGGCGTTCATCCGGGCCATCGCGCGCTTGATGATGTCCGCCGCCGTGCCCTGGATCGGGGCATTGATCGCGGCCCGTTCGCTGCCTTGCCGTTCGGCCTGATTGGGGGAGGAAATGCGCGGAAACCACGTCTTGCGCCCGAACAGCGTTTCGGAATAGCCGTGGCTGCGGACCTGTTCCAGGGTATCGTGGATATAGCGCTGGATGCCGGGAAACCGTTCGAAATAGCGGTCGATCATCACCTGTGCCTCATCGGCGGGAACCCCCAGGCGGGTGCCCAGCCCCCAGCGCGAAATGCCATAGAGGATTGCAAAGTTGATGGTTTTGGCCCGTCCCCGGGTATCGCGGTTGACCTCTCCAAACAGTTCCTGCGCGGTGCGGGCGTGAATGTCCTGCCCCTGGGCGAAGGCCTCCTTCAGCGCCGGCACGTCAGCCATATGCGCGGCAAGGCGCAGTTCGATCTGGCTGTAATCGGCAGAGATCAGCACGTTGCCCGGCCCGGCGACAAAGCAATCGCGAATCTGGCGGCCAATCTCGGTACGGATCGGAATGTTCTGCAGGTTCGGCTCGGTTGAGGAAAGCCGCCCGGTCTGCGCGCCAACCAGGCTGTAGCTGGTGTGGACCCGGCCCGTGTCGGGGTTGATCGCTGCCTGCAATGCCTCGGTATAGGTGGAGCGCAGCTTGGAAAGCTGGCGCCATTCCAGCACCTTGGTCGCGATTTCCGCGCCTTCGCCGGCCAGCTTTTCCAGCACTGACTGGTCGGTTGAATATTGCCCGGTCTTGCCCTTCTTGCCGCCCTTGTGGCCCAGCTTGTCAAACAGCACATCACTCAGCTGCTTTGGGCTGCCGATGGTGAAGGGGCCGCCGGCCAGCGCATGAATCTCTCCCTCCAGCGCGCCGATCTGCTGGGCGAAGGTGGCGGAAAGGCCGGCCAGCCGCTCACGGTCAACGCGGATGCCGTGGCGCTCCATCTGGGCGACGACCGGCACCAGGGGGCGATCGACCCGCTCATAGATACGGGTGGCAGATTCCTCCGACAGGCGCGGCTTCAGAACGCGGTGAAGCCGCCAGGTAATATCGGCGTCCTCCGCGGCATATTCGGTGGCGCGGTCCAGTGGCACCTCGGTAAAGGGAATCGCCTTCTTGCCGGTGCCGCACACGTCCTTGAACGCAAGCGCGGTGTGCCCCAGGTGGCGCTGCGACAGCTCGTCCATCCCGTGCCCGCCGCCGATGCCGTCCTCGCTGCGCCCGGCGTCAAGATCAAAGCTGATCACCATGGTGTCGTCGACCGGCTCCACCGCGATGCCGTGGCGGGCAAGCACGTTGAGATCATATTTGATGTTCTGCCCAACCTTCAGCACCGCGTCGCTTTCCAGCAGCGGTTTGAGCTTTGCCAGCGCCGCAGCCTGATCGATCTGCGCCGGGCGCTGTGCAAACATATCGCTGCCGCCGTGGCCCAGCGGAATGTAACAGGCCTCATTCGGCCCGACCGCCAGGCTGATTCCGGCCAGATCGGCACGCATTGCATCCAGGGCGGAAGTTTCGGTATCAACCGCCACCAGCCGCGCGGCCATGGCCCGGGCAATCCACTCATCCAGCGCCGCCTCGGTCTGGACGCAGGCATAGGCGGTGCGGTCAATCGCCGGCAGATCGGGCAGCGGCTGGCGGTTATCGCCGGGCGCGGCGGCGGCGACCACGGCCTTGGCCGGATTGAGATCAACTTTGCGTTCCGGGCTGCCGCGCCCCTCACCCAGCCGTTTCAGCAGGCTGTTGAAGCCGTGCTCGGACAGGAAGGCAGCCAGCGGATCGGGCGGGATTGCACCCAGCTTGAAATCGTCAAGCGGAACCGGCAGCGGGCAATCTTCCTTCAGCTGAACCAGCACGCGCGAAAGCCGGGCCATGTCAGCCTGTTCGATCAGGCTGTCGCGCAGCTTTGACGGCTTCATTTCCGGTGCCGCGGCCAGGGCGGTTTCAAGATCGCCATGCTCCTGGATCAGCTTGGTCGCGGTTTTGGGGCCAATCCCGCGGATGCCCGGGACATTGTCCACCGCATCGCCCATCAGCGCCAGCACGTCACCCACCTGCGCCGGGGCAACGCCGAACTTCTCCTCAACCTCGGGGATCGCGATCCGCTGGTTCTTCATCGTGTCCAGCATATCGATGAAGCCGCCGCCGCTGGCGCTTTCGGTGCCATCCGGGCCAACCAGTTGCATCAGATCCTTGTCCGATGAAACGATCGTCACGTCCCAGCCGCGTTCGGTTGCCGCGTGAGCATAGGAGGCGATCAGATCGTCCGCCTCCAGCCCCATCTCCTCGATGCAGGGCAGGCTGAAGGCGCGCGTCGCATCGCGAATCAGCGGGAACTGCGGTTTCAGATCCTCCGGCGGGGGCGGCCGGTTGGCCTTGTATTCAGGATAGATATCATTGCGGAACGATTTGCCCGAGGCATCGAGAATCACCGCCAGGTGAGTCGGCCCGTCCGCCTTGTTGAGGTCATCCGCCAGCTTCCACAGCATGGTGGTATAGCCGTAAACCGCGCCAACCGGCACGCCCCGCGGGTTGGTCAGTGGGGGCAGACGGTGATAGGCGCGGAAGATATAGGCCGAACCATCGACGAGGTAGAGATGTTGCTTTGGCTCCATGAATCAACGCCTAGCAGCATGGCCGGCACAGGGTAAGCCCGCACGCAAACGTGCGGAAATCTGGCGGATTTGCAACAAAATGCAATCCGCGCCGGCCTGTGTCACACCCTCGCCACAATTGCGTGAAACCAATGGTATTGCGCCGAAAGGTGTGCACGGATTCGATTGCAATGCGACTTGTGCTTGCATCGCCGTGCGAAGGGCATTATTTGTCCGCGCGAAGTCTACTGATAAAGTAGGCTTTCCGCACGGTTTCGTGTGCCCGGCGCTTCAGCAATCGTGCTGTTCCTGCAATGGGCCATGGGGCTTTGCGTGGTCCACTCGCTGTTCAAGGAATACCATTCATGCGCAAGATCGTTCTCGCTGCTGCCGCTGCCGGCGCCGCTCTCGCCCTCTCGGCCTGCTCGTCGGAAAAGGCTGAAGACGCCGCTACCGCCGCTTCGGAAGCCGCCACCGACGCCGCTGCCGCTGCTTCGGATGCCGCGACCGACGCTGCTGCCGCCGCTTCGGGCGCTGCCGGTTCGGCCGCGACCGCCGCTTCGGGCGCTGCTGAAGCCGCTTCGGGCGCCGCTGTCGCCGCTTCGGGCGCTGCTGCTGACGCCGCTGCTGCTGCTTCGGATGCTGCCAAGAAGATGTAATCTTCGCCAATTGGCAAACGAATCGGGGCGCAAGGGCAACCTTGCGCCCCTTTTCTTTGCCCGGCGCAGATCAGGAGATCAGGCGGGGCTTGAACTGATTTAACCGAACGATTAACACGGATGCCAGCGATGGGCGCTTAGCGGCCTGCAAGGAGACGCCGGCATGACTCCCGCCCCCAGCCCGCCATCAACCGACGCCATAGCCAGCGGATTGACCACCGCACTCACCCGGACCGGACGCCCCGCACCGCAGGGGCTGGAACGGCTGTCCGGCGGGGCCAATATGGAAAGCTGGCGGTTCGTCGCCGGGGATGAGCTGTTCGTCCTGCGCCGCGCGCCCGGCGGCGTCAGCCAGGTTGGCGGGCGGTCAATGAACCTTGCGGATGAAGCAAAGCTGATCCGCGCCGCCCATGCCGCCGGCGTGCTCGCCCCCGAAGTGGTGCTGGTACTTGAACCCGGAGACGGGCTGGGCGCGGGCTTCGTTATGCGCGCCCTGCCCGGCACTGCCGATCCGGCGACAATCCTTGCCGAGGCAGACCCCGATGCGCTGCTGTCCGCCATCGCCCGCGAAATGGCTGCAACGCACCGCATTGATACTGCCTCGCTCAGCCTTCCCCGGCTTGAAAACGGCCCGGCGCTGAGCGAACTGCGCCAGCGCTTTCTGGGCTATGGCGGCGATCGCCCGATCCTGGCCCTGGCGCTACGCTGGCTGTCCGAAAACCTTCCGCCCGCCGTGCCGCCGCGCCTGGTCCATGGCGATTTCCGCTTGGGCAACCTGCTGGTCCAACAGGGCAGGCTGACTGGCGTGCTCGATTGGGAGCTGGCTCATCTTGGCGACCCGCACGAGGATCTGGCCTATGGCTGCATGACGGTGTGGCGCTTTTCCAGGCCAGATCGTCCGGCTTTCGGACTGGGACCGGTGGCGGCGCTGACCAGTGCCTATGAACAGGCCGGCGGCGAAAAGTTCGATCCCGTCCGGTTCCGCTTCTGGCTGACCTATCGCATGGCGTGGTGGGCGCTGGGTTGTTTGCAGATGGCCAATACCTGGCGCAGCGGAGCCGATCGCTCGCTCGAACGTGTCGTGGTCGGGCGGCGGCTGTGCGAACAGGAACTTGATCTGCTGCTGCTGCTTGAGGATCAGGCCCCGGCAACTGAACGCACCCGGCCTCTGCCCCCCTCCCCCCCGCCGCGCGAGCCGGGCAGCGGTGAGCCGACGGGAGCCGAAGTGCTGACCGCGGTTTCGGAATGGTTGGCCAGCGACATCAAACCGTTGCTGGCCGGACGCGGCCGGTTCGATCTGGCGGTGGCGCGCAATGCACTGGGCATCGCCGCACGCGAGATGACCCTGCGTCCGGCAGAAGCCGACGCCGCGCTGGCCGCCGATCTGCTGTCAGGCCGGACGGACCTGACCACGCCCGGCCTGCTTGCCCGGTTGCGGCGCATGGCGCTCGACAAGGCAAACACAGATATGCCGAAATACCCCGCCCTCGCCATGGCGCGGGCGCAATGGGAAGGATCATGAAATGGATTTTTCGCTCCCCCAGGATCTGGTTGCCTACCTTGCCGAGCTTGACGCCTTTATCGAGGCGGAAATCCGCCCGCTTGAGCGGCAGGATGACAATATCCGCTTTTTCGATCACCGCCGCGAATGGGCGCGGACCGATTTCGACAATGGCGGCCTGCCCCGCCACGAATGGGAGGAACTGCTGCGCGAAGCCGCGATCCGGGCTGACAAGGCCGGCCACTGGCGCTTTTCCGCGCCGAAGAAGTACGGCGGCAAGGATGGATCGAACCTGTGGATGGCGGTGATCCGCGATCATTTCACCCAGATGGGCCTGGGCCTGCACAACGATCTGCAGAACGAACATTCGATCGTCGGCAACTTCCCCTTCGTCAATATGTTCGAACATTTCGGCACCCCCGAACAGCAGGAGGAATTCATCCGCGGCGGGTTCGAACGCAAGCGCCGCGTCGCCTTTGGCCTGACCGAGCCGCATCATGGTTCTGACGCTACCTTTATGGAAACCCGTGCGGTTCGAGAAATACGAGATGGTGTACCAGGTTGGCGAATCGACGGGGAGAAGATGTGGATCACCGGGATGCACGTCGCCACTCACTGCGCCGCGTTCTGCCGGACCAGTGGCAAGGATGGCGATGCCAGGGGGATCACCTGTCTGCTGGTGCCGATCGATACGCCGGGCATGGTGGTTGATGAATATATGTGGACCTTCAATATGCCCACCGATCACCCACGGATGCATTTCGAAAATTGCTGGGTGCCGGAAAGCGCGGTGCTTGGCCCGGTCGATGGCGGGCTGGCGATTGCGCAAAGCTTTGTCCACCAGAACCGCATCCGCCAGGCCGCATCATCGCTGGGGGCGGCAACCTTCTGCGTGGAAGAGGCGGTGCGGTACGCGCGGGAACGCAAGCCCTTCGGGCAGGAACTGGCGCGCAATCAGGCGATCCAGTTCCCGCTGGTCGAGCTGGCAACCCAGTGCGAAATGCTGCGCACGCTGATCTACAAGACGGCCTGGGAAATGGACCAGATTCCTCACAAGGATCTGGAACACAGATTGTCTGACAAGATTTCCATGTGCAACTACTGGGCCAACCGGCTGGTCTGCCAGGCCGCCGACCGGGCGATGCAGGTCCACGGCGGAATCGGTTATTCGCGGCATACGCCGTTTGAACACATTTATCGCCACCACCGCCGTTATCGCATCACCGAAGGCGCAGAGGAAATCCAGATGCGCAAGGTTGGCGCCTACCTGTTCGGCTATATCGGCCCGCGCAAGGCGCTGTTTGACTGATCCCGGCGCACCCGGGCGTGGCCTGCGCACAACACACCTTCGGCAATCGACCCTGCGCGCTTGCCCCCCCACCAGTTGACAGGATAGCGTAGCTGGCAAGATGCACTTCTTCCGGAAGGGGGCAGTACGTTCTTGGAAAACAGGGGTTTTGTCCGATGATCAATTCGTTACGCTTTTCGCTGCTTGCTTCGCTGTCAGCCGTGGCGCTCACCGCGCCGGCGCGGGCCCAGGATGCCGGCTCAGGTGCTGACAGCGCCGATGCCCCCCAGATCATCGTCACCGGCACCCGCTCTGCCACCCGCACGGTGCAGGATTCGCCGGTGCCGATCGACGTGCTGTCCGGCGCGGCATTGACCGAGGGCGGCCAGGCCGAAACCAACAAGATCCTCAACAAGCTGGTTCCCAGCTTCAACTTCCCGCAGCCGGCGATTGCCGACGGGTCGGACGCGCTGCGCCCTGCCACCCTGCGCGGGCTTTCGCCCGATCAGACGCTGGTGCTGATCAACGGCAAGCGCCGCCACGTCTCCGCCCTGCTCAACATCAACGGTACGGTTGGGCGCGGATCGGCCGCGGTCGATCTCAACACCATTCCCGCGCTGGCGATCGACCGGATCGAGGTGCTGCGTGACGGTGCCTCTTCACAATACGGATCGGACGCGATTGCCGGCGTCATCAACATCCGGATCAAGACCGCCAACCACGGCGGCCGTGCCTCGTTCAGCTATGGCAAGTACGACACCACGATTGACGGCGTGGACAATGTCACCAGCCTGGTGACTTCGGGCGGCCAGCCGGTGGCGATGACAACCGACAGCCGCTATTTCCAGTCCAACGTCCAGGGTGAGCGCAAGGCCCATGACGGCGAAAGCTATTCGGCGGCGATGAACGTGGGCGTGCCGTTCTTCGGCAACCGTGACGGCTATATCAACCTGACCGGCGAATACCGCCATCGCGGCTATACCAACCGCCAGGGCTTTGATCTGCGTCCCAACTACATCCGCCCGACCGCAACCACCTGGGACGCGCGTGAGGCCAGTTTCAACCGGCTGCAATTCCGCTTTGGCGATCCGCAATCGGACGATTTCATCCTGTTCGCCAATGCCGGCGTTCCGCTGAGCGATACGGTCGATCTTTACATGACGGCCAGCTTTGACCAGCGCGATTCGCTGAGCGCGGCGAACTATCGCCAGGAAAGCAATTCGGCCAACCGTGACTGGTCGACCCTGACGCCCAATACCGCGCCGACCAGCGCCAATTTCGTGCCGCTGACGCCCGATGGCTTCCTGCCCAAGATCGGCTCTTCGCTGACCGACCTTGCCGGGACGGTCGGGCTCAAGTTCAAGCTGGGTGAATGGAAGGCGGACCTGTCGCTGACCGGCGGCAAGAACAAGTTCGATTACCGGGTGCTGGATTCGCTCAACACCAGCTTTGGCCCCGCATCGCAGCGCAGCTTTGACGCGGGCGGGCTGCGTTATAGCCACTATCTCGCCAACCTGGATGTCAGCCGGGAGGTTGACGCCGGCTTTGCCAAGCCGCTGACGGTTGCGGTGGGCGCGGAATACCGATCGGAACGGTTCAAGATCCGCCCCGGCGAATATCAGTCATGGGCGATCGGCCCCTATTTCCAGCCGTCGATCACCACCACGGCGGCAAACTGCACCACCACCAGCGGCGTTTACAATGCGGGCACCGGGGTCTGTTCCTATCCGGGCCGGGCTGCCGGTGCGGGCGCGCAGGGGTTCCCCGGGCTTCCGGCCTCTGCCCAGACCAACCGCAGCCGCGACAATGTGGCAGCCTATCTTGAACTGGATACCGACCTGATCGACAACCTGTCGACCACGCTGGCGGCCCGGTATGAGCACTATTCCGATTTCGGCGACACGCTGACCAGCAAGCTGGCCATGCGTTATGAATTCGTGCCGGGATTTGCAGTGCGCGGCTCGGTGTCGACCGGCTTCAGGGCCCCGTCGCTTCACCAGCAGTTCTTCACAACCACTTCGACCAATTTCATCGGCGGATTGCCGGTCGATATCTCCACGGTGGCGGTGGACAGCCCGGTGGCCACGGCGCTGGGTTCCAAGCCGCTGCGCCCGGAAAAGTCCCTGAACCTGTCCGCCGGCTTCACCGCCAATCCGTTCAGCGGGGTGACGCTGACGGTTGATTACTACAACATCCGGATCAAGGATCGCATCGTCCTGACCGAAAACCTGGGCGCGGCGGGCAGCGGCACTGCGGCGCAGAATGCCGCGGTGAAGGCGGTGCTGGACGCCAACGGCTACAGCTCTGTCGGTGCGGCGCGGTTCTTCATCAACGGGCTCGACACCCGGACCCAGGGCATTGATGCCGTGCTCAACTGGCGCCTGCCGATTGAAGGCGTGGGCAAGTGGACGCTGACCGCCGCCTATAACTACAACAAGCAGAAGATCCTGCGTTACCATAACGATCTGGGACCGCTGGCCTCGATCCCGGGGCTGGTGCTGTTCGGGCGGGTCGAATCGCTGCGCTTCACCGAAGGCCAGCCGCGCGACAAGGTGGTGCTGAGCCTGGACGGCGATGTCGGCAAGTTCGGGATCACGGCGCGAACCACCCGTTATGGCAAGGTTACCTCGCCCGGATCAGCCACGCCGATCGGCGCGGCAACCAGCCTGACTGCCTATGGCCCGGATGACATCTTCCTGGGTGCGAAGTGGATTTCGGACCTTGAACTGCGATTCAAGCCGATCGAACGGATGACCCTGTCGATCGGGGCCGACAACCTGTTCGACGTTTATCCCGATCGTTCGCCCTGGGGGCCGCGCCCCGCCAGCATCGGCGGAAGCTATCCGGCCAACCAGGAATATATCCCGTATTCGATCTTCTCGCCCTTCGGCTTCAACGGCCGTTACCTGTGGGCCAAGGCAAGCATCGAATTCTAGGGCTTCGCTTTGGCGGAGAGGAAAAGGGGCGCGCCGGCATGGCCTGGCGCGCCCCGCTTCGTTTCAGGCCGGGGGTGTTTCGCCGTAACGCGGCAGCGCGTCACCGGCGCGGCTTGCTGCAAGTCCGTCGCGCTGCATGGCCACCCCGGTCAGCAGGCTGTCCGCGATCATCCGCGCGCGTCCGGCAACCATGGCGGTGGCTTGGGGCTGACCCTCAAGCTCATCAAGGGTGGCATAGAACAGCCGCAGCCAGCGGGCGAAGTGATCCGCATCCAGCCCGGAAATTGCCAGATGCTTTTGCATGGGGTTGCCTGAATATTCCCCGCTGCCCAGCAGGATGCCCCGCCAGAATGCTTTCATCCGGCCAAGGTGATGATCCCAATCGGTGATCCGCGCGGCAAAGATCGGACCAAGCAGCGCGTCATCGCGGATGCGGGCATAGAACCGGTCGACAAAGGCGGCGATATAATCCGGTTCAATCCCGATCGCGGCGGCCTCTGCCTGTTTGCGCTGGCGCGCGGCAATCGCCTGGGCATGGCCCTGCTTGCGCAGCGGTTGAGGCCGGTCAGTCATGATCGCGGATTGCCGGTCAGGCAATCACCGCGAAGCGGTGCGGCGATAGCTGGAGGATTCGACCTGATAACCATCATAGATCGCCCGGGCGATCGTGGCGATCCGGGCATCGCGGCTGGCCTTGCCGCCCTGTCCGGTAACATAGATCGCCACGGCAATCGCCCGGCCATCCGGCGTGTTGATGATGCCGACATCGCTTGAGGTGTTGCTGAGCGTGCCGGTCTTGTGCAGCACCTGCGCATCTTCGGGCAGTAGCCCACGCAGGCGGCGCTTTCCGGTGGCGCAGCGCTCCATCGCCGAAAGCAGCACGTCATTGCTGGACCGGCTGAGCCAGCGGCCCTGATAGACCCCGGTAAGAAGCTGGACCATGGCAAGCGGCGTGGCGGTATCGCGCGGATCGATTGTCCGCGCCGGATCATACTGCCCGTCATCACGGACCAGCGTGGCAATATCCCGGTCAAGGCGGAAACCCGACAGGCCCGCAGTATTGCGCGCCCACTGGTTGACCGCGCCCGGACCCCCGACTGCGGCAAGCAAGGCGTCGGTGGCATGATTGTCGCTGTGGATCAGGGCGCGGTCAATCAGTTCAAGCGCGGTCATCGTTGCGCCGGAACGCACCGGAGCAACCGCGCTGGAATATTTCGCCGACGGTATCGGCATCTTAAGGGCGTAACTGGTGTAAAGGCTGTAGCGCCCCTGATCGACGCCCTGCAGGAAGGTCGCGACAATCGCGATCTTGCTGGTGCTGGCCATCGGGAAGGGCTGATCGCCAAGAACCGCCAGGCTGCGCCCGGTGCCCATGTCAACCGCGGCCACGCCGATCCGGCCCAAGGACGAATTGGCCAGAGCGGCAATCTGCGCTTCAAGCCCGGAGCCATAGCTGCGCTGGGCGGAAGAACCGGTCCACGCCTGAACGGGTATCGCGGCGCTCGGGACAACCGGACGCGGCACCCGCGGCTCGGTGCCAAGGGCACGGTCGAAAGCGGATTCAAGGCTGGGCTTGGCCAGCGCTGCCGAAGTTGGCGCGGCCAGCGCGCCGGCAAATGCCAGGGCAGCCACGAAGCGCGAGAGCAGAACCTTTTTCACGAAAGTTGCGATAGCCCAAACATGGTTTCAGTTTGTCTAACGCTGCAATGGCCACAAGCCGGGCTGCGACGAAACGCGCCGGGCTTGCGGGAAAATGCACGGACGATCGATTGCAAGCCCCGTTTGCCGGGCCGGCGCGGCGCGATCAGATGGCGTATTGCGCGCCCAGTTCGATCACCCGGTTGGGCGGGATGTTGAAGTAGTCGGTCGGATCGGCGGCGTTGCGGTGCAGCGCGATGAACAGCAAATCCTGCCACAACGGCATTCCGCCCTCGGCAACGTGGGAATAGGAATTGCGCCCGATGAAGAAGCTGGCCTTGGCCGCATCGGGCACTACCGAACCACTGCGGATCAGGTCTTCGCGCACGTCGGGCTGTTCCATGAAGCCATAGCGCAGTTCGGCAATGGTGAACCGGTCATCCACCCGGGTAACGGCCAGCCGGTCATCCGGATCGCAATAGGGTTTGGACAGGGTCCGCACCGTCGTCACCAGATTGTACCGGTGCAGCACGTGATTGTGCTTGAGGTTGTGAAGCAGGGCATGGGGGGTAAGGTCCGCCTTGCCCGTCAGGAATACGGCGGTGCCTTCAACGGTCGCCGGCGGGCGGCGGCTCAGCGCTGCGGCAATGTCGCGCAGCGGCAGGGCACCGTCATCTTCCAGCGCGGCCACAATCTTGCGCCCGCGCACCCAGGTCCAGATTATCACCAGTATCCCGCCGGCAATGGTCAGCGGCACCCAGCCGCCTTCGATCACGCGCAGGATGTTGGCCCCGAAGAACACCAGATCGATCGTCAGGAACGGCACGATCACCGCCAGGCTGAGCGGAAGGCTCCACCCCCAGGTGCGGCGCGTGACGACAAAGGCCAGGCAGCAGGTGATCACCATCGTCCCGGTCACCGCGATGCCATAAGCAGCGGCCATGGAGGCGCTGGTGCGGAAGCCCAGGGTCAGCACGATAACCCCGAACAGCACCAGCCAGTTGACCACCGGCATATAGATCTGCCCGGCGTGCCCGGCAGAGGTCTGGCGCACCGACAGGCGGGGCAGCAGGCCAAGCTGCATGGCCTGCTGGGTCAGCGAAAACGCTCCGGTAATCACCGCCTGGCTGGCGATGATGGTGGCCAGCATCGCCAGCACGACCATCGGCAAGCGCACGGCGCCCGGCACCATTTCGAAAAACCAGTTGACGTCGCCCACCGGATGGCCGGTCCGCGCCGCTTCCTCCAGCGTCTTGAGCGCGAAGGCCCCCTGCCCCAGATAGTTCAGGATCAGCGCGGGAAAGACCAGCACCGCCCAGGCCAGACGGATCGGCAGCTTGCCAAAATGCCCCATGTCGGCAGTCAGCGCCTCGGCCCCGGTCACCGTCAGGAACACCGCGCCCAGCACGAACAGCCCCAGCACGCCGTGATGTGTGACATAGCCGACCGCGTGCCAGGGCAAAAAGGCCGCCAGCACCGCAGGTGCATCGCTGATGTGGACCAGCCCGACTGCGCCGATGGCGAAGAACCATACGATACAGACCGGCCCGAACAGCCGCGACACCACCGCGGTTCCGCGCGACTGGATGGCAAACAGGCAGATCAGGATCAGCAGGCTGAACACCAGAATCCGGTCTACGGTGAAAAACTCTCCGCCGGGCAGGGTTTTCAACCCCTCCACCGCCGAAAGCACCGAAAGCGACGGGGTGATCACCGCATCGCCATAAAACAGCGCCGCGCCGATCGCGCCAAGCGCAAAGACGATGCCGCCGCGCTTCTTCATGCCGCGCTGCGCCAGCGCCAGCAGGGCCAGCACGCCGCCCTCTCCATCGTTGTCTGCCTGCATCAGGAAGACGACATATTTGAGCGTGACGATCACGATCAGCGCCCACAGCGCCAGGCTGAGCACCCCGATCACGTCCTTGGCATGAAGCCCGTCGGCGCTGGCCTGGGCCAGGGCATCGTGAAAGGCGTAAAGCGGGCTGGTGCCGATATCGCCAAACACTACGCCGATCGCGCCGATCGTCAGGGGAAGAAGCGCCTTGCTGTGCGTGTGATCGTGGCCGGCATGGCCGGGATTGCTTGCCTCGGCGTCGCTTGCCGCTGGTCCCGCTTCGCTCATGGTCGCGCCTTTCTGACGCTGCGCTGGAAGACGGCGCAGATAGACCTTTGCGATAGCGCATCAATTGCGTTTGACGCAACAGAAGTTGCATTTTTTGCAGGCTGAACTGCCCACCATCCGCCGCGTTTCCGATGCAAGACCGGAAACGCGAAGGGCCGGAAGGATCGCTCCCTCCGGCCCTCGTTTGCATTCGGTATCGGGACCGGGCTTAGAAGCCCATGTCACCCATTCCGCCACCCGGCATCGGCGGCATGGCCGGCTTGTCTTCCGGCTTTTCGCTGATCGCCGCTTCGGTGGTGATCAGCAGGCCCGAGACCGAGGCAGCGTCCTGCAGCGCAGTGCGGACCACCTTGGTCGGATCGATCACGCCCGAAGCCTTCAGGTTTTCATAAGTGTCGGTCGCGGCGTTGAAGCCCCAGGTCTCGTCACCCTTGTCGAGCAGGCGCCCGGCAACAACCGCGCCGTCTTCACCGGCGTTTTCGGCGATCTGCTTGACCGGCGCGGTAATCGCCTTGCGAACGATGTCGATCCCGCGGGTCTGGTCCTCGTTCGCGCCCTTCAGGCCTTCAAGCGCCTTGGTGGCATAGAGCAGGGCCGTACCGCCGCCGGGGACGATGCCTTCCTCAACTGCGGCGCGGGTGGCGTGCAGCGCATCATCAACGCGGTCCTTGCGTTCCTTGACCTCAACCTCGGTCGCGCCGCCAACCTTGATCACCGCAACGCC
>JAFEEX010000019.1 GCA_018240895.1 Pseudomonadota bacterium
GCCATTGGTGCTGACGGGGGACACTCCCGATCGATTGCCTCGGGCTTTAACGCCGCGCTGGACACTTGCGCAAGCATGACCCGCAAACTGTCATCCACGACTGCATCATCCGCATTTGGCAACGAAAGCATATAGACGGTCTGATCGAAGCCGGTTGATGCATTGACGTCTCGGCCAAAGGCGAGGCCGCGGCGCTCAAGAAGCTCGATCATATCCGAACCGGGCAGACTCTCCGAACCGCTGAACGCCATATGTTCCATAAAATGGGCAAGGCCCCGTTGGTCGTCCTGCTCCATCAGCGAACCTGCATCCATGGCAAGTCGAAATACAACCTGATCGGGCGGTGTGGCGTTGCGCAATAGCGCATATTGCATACCATTCGGCAGAATCCCGAAACGGACTCTCGGATCAGCCGGAATGTCGCTTTTGGACTGCACCCACGCCTTGGTGTTTGCAATCTTTGCCTCGGCCGCCACCGTTGGCTGCTCAGCCGACAAAGCCGGGCCAATCGACAAAAACGGCAACGCCAGAGCTGCCACCGACGCGGCGATCAAAAGCGATGGTCGAGACATAATATAACCTTTCATTCGTTCGGCCAAAAATCGATAAAATCAAACATCCGAAGCAGATGCCTGATTTATTTATTTTTATATTTTAAACTATGGTCAAAATATAACGGACTATTGCAATAAATATTGCAAGAGTCCGTTATATTTAAGTAGCTTAGAATTCTTTGGTAAGATTTACGCTAAATCGTCTCCCCAAGGCATCTCCGTTCGGGGCTGTTCTTTCTTGATAGACGTAAAATTTCGGGGCTGCATCAAAGATATTTCGCACCCCCAGTTCCAATTTCATGCCTTGAAACACGGAATTTTTCGAGAGTCTGCCAAGATTGATCGATGAGTAAAAATCGAAATAGTACTGCGCCCCAATATACTCACCGCCTTGAGCCTTGATATACAAATCCCTGGTGGCCTGACTATCAGTCGGGTTTCCTACGCGTGTTTTGTCAAAGTACTGAAAATTAAGCCCGGCAGAAAATCCATCTTTCGACCAATCCAGTCCTGCATTGGCGCGCCACTCTGATGGATAGCCCACCCAATTCACGTAATTCAAGCTGGGGGCGCCGGGTGCAAATTGACGAGTGAAATCAATCTGCTTCGTAGCCATCAAGGACAATTGAAACTTTCCAGCCGATTCGGTTTCCAGCGTGTAGGTTCCCGCAAAATCGAGAGATCGGACGCGGGATCTTGAAAGGTTTATTGGTGAACTGTCGAGGTACACGATTGGTGTTGCCGTGTATCCCAAGTCAATTTCTTCTTGCGTCAACGGACGGTTTTCGCGCCGGATCCGGTCTCCAAAAATTTGCGGATCGGCGATGAGGTCATCGTTGGTGAGGAAGGAAATGATTTCACCCTTGCGGGTCGTGTCGACATAATCAAGGCTAAGGCGAAGACCCTCAACCCAGCGCGGCGTCAACACAACACCCAACGCGATTGTATGTGAAGTTTCCGATTTCAGGTCCAGATTGCCGTTGGTCTTCGACCGCCATGCGGCGTCAGTCCCAATGGACGTATAGCCACGCAGCGGATCCTCGGTGTATGGGTCGACCGAAAAGTCCCCCTGAGCTACATCTTGTATCGTCGGAACCCGGTCACCCATGGCGGGGGGGGTAAAGCCGGTTGCGTAGCTGGCCCGGAAAAAGATGTCCCTGGTCGGACCATAGAGAGCCGACAGCGTATATCCGAACGAGCGATCGGTGACGTTGACATAGTCTACGCTCGGGCGCGGAGCATCGGCCGAAGGAAGCGTTGATATTGCCGCGCTGTCATAGGTTCGATCATCAAACCGGTCATATCGTAGCGTGCCGCTAAGTTCGGCCCTGTCCCCCCAACTGGACCGTTGCCCTGAATCGATCAGCGGCAGGGTGACATTTCCAAAAGCAGAGTAGGCTTTTTGACTGCGTTCCGGATAATACGTGTAGTTGAAAGTGTAGGCCGGACTGGCCTGATTGGTATCGCGAAGTGTACTGGTTACGACTGACTTCAGTATCGAATTTTTGTAGTCCACGCCGCCGGCGAAGACAGGCGTGATCCCCAATACGCTTGGAAGCGGCCCGCCGATGCGGAACGTGGCGTTCCGCTCGACCCCCGTAAACGGTCCTTGCCTCGAGCCGTCGAAAGGAAAGGTATATGACGAAAGATCGATCGCAGTGGCAGCGGGATCCTGCAGGATGTTGATCGCAGGTTGACCATCGCTCCCCGGCAAGCCCGAAATGATCGCATTCCGGCCCAAATTGCTGATGTTCGTGAGAGAGCTGATCGCCAAATTCTTGTTCTGCCCCCAACCGAAATCGAGCGATGCGCGCCATTTCGAAGAGATCTTGATGATCCCGCCGAACGAGAGCTTGGTCGTCACGAATTCCTGGCGATTTTCACTATCCAACCCGAGAATCGGGAACTGGACGAAGATGCTCTGTTGAAACGGATTTTGCGGCGCAGATGCGCCGATTCTTACAAAGGATGGAACTCGGGTGGAAAGGGATCTGCCCTCGTTTGAGTCCCTGCGGCCGTCCACATACAGATCGAGCCAATCCGTTATTTCCTGCCGGACCCCCAGGGCAACGGACCACGTCCGTGGAGCGGTACGCAGCGCCATGCGATCGCCCAGTGCATTGTCCGGAAGGGTTAGATTATATTTCCCGGCATTGTCTATGAAACCCTGGAGACTGTTGCCCGCGACATATCCGATAGGCACAAAGGTAAAACTGGAACCTAGCGCCCGCCCGTCCTTGAGGACCAGTGGCACCCCATTTGTGCTCCGGATATTGGGGGTCGACCCCAAAGGCGGAGTGGATACCGAATAGTATTGTTCGGGCGCGTTTGCCAGCCGGATGGCGCGTGCCTGCGCCACCCACGGCACCTCGCCATTCAAAATCGGATCACCGCGTTTTATTGCGGCAGAAAATGTGACCCGTGTCTTCCCGCCGTTGAAATTATGCCCCCCGGCAATTTCCAGATTCACGATCGGGGCGTTGACCCTGAACGTGTTCTGGTAACCCGCCGACACCGTCAGGCCAGAATAGTTGCGCTTGAGAATGACGTTGATCACGCCGCCAATCGCGTTGCCGCCATAAAGGCCGCCGGAGCTTGCGGGCAGAATTTCAATCCGCTCGATGCTCGACATGGGAATACCATTTATGTCCTGGGAACCGATCCCCCTGGCAGTAAATGTTCGCGGCGCCGGGCGCCCGTCGATCAGAAGCAGGGTATTCTGGGTGCCCAATCCCCGCAGGGAAATCGCGGACGCCGTGCTGGCCGATGACGCCCGCCCCGCCGCAGGGCTGGAGTTGTTCTGCGGCAGCTTCATTTCCAGGAATTCGTTGATCGATGTCGCCTGGGATTGTTCGATATCTTTCGAAGTCAGGACGACGTAAGGGCGTGCCTCATTTGCGGTATGCCGGATATCCGCGTTCAGAGTGGAATTTCCGATCACGACGATTTCGGGAACCCTTTCATTCAACGCGGCATTTTCATCAGCATCGGAGCCAAGGGCCTGCGCTGCAGCGAGCCTTACAGTGATTACCCCACTTGGGGTGATCGAAGCCCTCAGAGCCGTTCCGCCGATCATGCGGTTCAGCGCTTCCTGCACTGAGAACTGTCCGCTGACGGCGGTACTCTTCAGGCCTTTGACTTCGGCGCCGTTGAACGCGATGGGCCTTTGCGCAATCCGGCCCAGCTTTCGCAATGCCGACCCCATCGATTGGGCCGGAATATCGTATTGCCGCGGTGCCTCTTGCGCATATGCGCAGCTTGGAACAGCCGCAGCACTGATGGCCAGGGCGCTTGCGGTGCAGGCAAAAGCATTCCCGATGTTCATGTTCTCTCCCCCTTTTGAAATATGCAGGTTCGCTAAAACGCCCTTTCAAGGTACAACGCACGGGGGCATCGATCCCTCAGTGGTTTTTTTGCAGTTTTTTTCCGCTGAGGTTTTCGGTGCGCCATCCGTTAGATATGACGACCAGGATGCAATCCAGCGCGGCGTTCCGCTGGCCACCACCGCTGCAGGGCTTGATGAGTGACCCAAACCTATCTCACCATTGAGATGCTAAACAGGCGGTATCGGCCAACGCTGATGTCATATTTCCTCAAGCGCACCGGCAGCCACGGAGAAGCGGAAGACCTCACCCAGGAAATTTTTGTCCGCCTGTCGGCAAAGGGCGGCCTTCTCGTTGAAAACCCGGACGGGTACATCTTTCAGGCTGCCGCCAACCTGCTGCGTGATCGATACCGGCGATTGCAGGTTTGTGAGGACTATAGCCGAAACGAGCAAAATCAGTCCGATTTCCTGACTGATCCGTTCACGCCAGCCCGCATCCTTGATGGCCGCGAGTCACTTGAACGTGTCATGGCCGCGCTTCGGGCCCTGCCTGAGCGAACACGCTCCATCTTCATCCTTCACCGAATGGAAAGGATGAAGCAGCGCGAAATTGCCGAAATGTTTGGAATTTCGGTAAGCGCGGTCGAGAAACAGCTGGTTAAGGCGCTGGCCGCCTTGTCACGAGCACGAGAGGAAGTTTGAGGATGGCTACTATCCGAAGAATCGGAGACAGCCACGAAATTGCGGCCCGGTGGTTTTGGAGGCTGGCCGAAGGCGATGCGTCCGATCAGGACAAGCGCGCCTTCCAGGCGTGGCTCGAAGCAGATGAAGCCAACAGGCGCAATTTCCACAGTGTGGCCGAAACCTGGAGTGCAATGGATAGCCTGATAGCCGAGCATCAGCACGAAATGCACGCAATGGTCCTGCAGGACACCAATGATGTTCTGCGTCAGCAAAGGGTTAACCTGCGCCGCCGAGGTTTTCTTGCGGCAAGCATCGCTGCGTTCGCCGCCACTGTGATTGGTGGCGGGGCGTGGTACGCCAATCTGCCGTCGTCCTACAGTACCGGCCTGAGTGAGCGCCGGACATTCCGTTTGGCCGATGGTTCGACAATTGCGTTGGATGCCAACACCCGGGTTCGGGTCCGTTTTAGTGAGGACGAACGCAAACTTTGGCTGGATGCAGGGCGTGCGCGATTCAATGTCGCCCACGATCCGTTAAAGCCGTTTTCTGTTACGGCTGGCGATCGCGTTGTTGTTGCAACCGGCACCTCATTCAGTGTTGAGCAGCTTTCGAATCAAGTACGCGTATTGCTGTATGAAGGCAGCGTTGTGGTCGTTAACAAGGGTGCTTCCACCAAATCGGCACAATATGTCACCACCACCTCACGAACCTTGGCCGCAGGCCAGGAACTGGTCCTCGACGATGGCAAGGCTCTCGCAAAGGCATCGACTGAGACACCCGATTTGTCACAATCATCTTCGTGGGAAGATGGATTGCTCTCATTTGACGCTGTGCCGCTGACGACAGCAGTTGAACGTGTGAACCGATACTCGGACCGTCAAATCCGTGTTGACCCATCAGCAACTGATGTCCGGGTAAGCGGGGTGTTCAAAGACGACGATAGCCGCGGGTTTGTCGAAGGGGTTACGGCCGTATTGCCCGTCACGGCCCGCGAACAGGGGAATGTTATTGTCCTGACAGCAAAGCCATGACTGAAGAAATGTCGGATAGGCCCGCCGCCACCCAATCCTTGTATATGACCGGCTACCGCCCGTCTGATATCGTGCTTCAGTCAATCAACGCGCAATTCAGCCAGGACGCTGCTCAAATCGGGATCGGCAACTTGGTCGTTGATTTGATCTCGGACAAGGCCACGTTCGAGTTGATTTCCTGCACTCCGGGAACGCGCGAGAGCTTGTCAAAAAAGAATCGCTCATAAGCCTCAATGTCCCGCGCCACGATCCGAAGCATAAAATCAACACTTCCCATCAGCACATAGCAATCCATCACCTCGGGAAACTCCCTGATTGCCGCTGTGAAGTCCTCAAGGTTCGAACGACCCGTTGCCGACAGCTTAACTTGCGCAAAGATCTGGGCGTTGAATCCCATCTTGCGGCGGTCCAGCAGGGCGACTTGAGCCCGAATGAAACCCGCGTCCTTCAGTCGCTGCAATCGCCTCCAGCACGGGGCCTGGGAGAGCCCCACCATTTCGGCGATTTCAGAGGTGGTCCTGCTGGCATCCTCCTGCACAAGTGCAAGAATCCGCAAATCGAAATCGTCCAGCGAGTCATGCATATTATATGCTCCAATTTGCATAGTATAACATAATTAATGCAAATTGGCAATGATTTTTGAGATTTTTCGCAATTTTTTTCGCATCGTCCGGTGATAGAATGCGGCAAAAGGAGCAGAAAATTGGTTAGATCACCTAAGGTTGTCGATATGCAAGAATGCCTGCACGTTGTCAGCGATGACGAAACGGGGCTAACCGGGGTCATCGCGATCCATTCCACGGTACTCGGCCCGGCAGCTGGCGGATGCCGTTTTTGGCACTACGACGCCCATTGCGATCTTGTTGCTGATGCAATGCGGCTCGCGCGGGGCATGAGTTACAAGAACGCGCTCGCCGGTCTGCCACTGGGAGGCGGAAAAGCGGTTTTGCAGCGTCCCAAAGGCACTTTTGATCGCGAAGCTTACTTCAAGGCCTTCGGAAGAGCGATCGAAGCCTTAAAAGGGGCCTATGTTACTGCTGAAGATGTCGGTACCAACGTTGGCGATATGCATACGGTTCGCCAGGAGACGAAACACGTCGCTGGCCTGACGGCGCAACCGGGAATGGCTGGAGGCGATCCATCGCCCTGGACAGCTCTTGGCGTTTTCGAGAGCATGAAGGCTGCCACGCGAGAGCTGCTCGGTTTTGACCTAAGCGGCGCAACTGTAGCAGTCCAGGGCGTCGGTAACGTGGGAGCTGGTTTGTGCCGCCGACTGCATCACGAAGGTGCCAAGCTTGTAATTGCCGACCTTGACGAGGCGCGGGCCGCGGCCCTTGCCAAAGAGCTGAATGCCAAAGTTGTCGGTATCGACGAGATTGCTGCTGTGGAAGCCGAAGTGTTCGCGCCCTGTGCGTTGGGCGGCATCTTGAACGCGGACACAATCCCCAAACTGCGGGCGCGCTTCGTCTGCGGCGGAGCGAACAATCAGTTGGCAAGCGATGCGGATGGCAAGGCGATGCATAACCGCGGGATTCTGTTTGCCCCCGATTATGTCGTCAACGCCGGAGGGATCATCAATGTCTCGGCTGAATACTTCGGGGAAAACAGCCACCAGGTCAGGGACCGTGTGGTCGCAATTGCGCCGCGGCTGGTTTCGATTCTGCGTCAGGCGATGGATGAAAGCTTGTCACCTGCCACGGTCGCGGATCGTTCCGCCCAGGAGTTGATTGCCCGTGCCCGTAGACACGAAGCAGCGTGAATGCTCGGCCACCTTTCGCGTCGAAGCGCGAAAAGATCCTGCGACTCTGGTACGGATACTAAACCACTTCGCTCAAATCGGTCTGGTGCCGGACCGTGTTGTGGTGGTCCAGGCACTGGATCACCTGATATTGGAGGTCGCACAACAAGGGCTTGAAGAGAAGCGCGGCCAAATCATTGCGGAAAAGATGCGCTCGTCAGTCCTCGTGCTCAGTGTTGAAGCGGCATTCCGCCGCGTCGGTTAAAGCGATGGGCAGCTCTCTGCGGTTGTATCCTTCGGATCAACCTCGCAAACAGGCACATCGAGCCGGACCAGTCGCTGCCTGATCGCGGAGATTTCGCAAGTTTGTGAACGCCCATTGCCGCCAGCCCGCCGTGTCGGCCACCAGCACCCGATCCGCGCCCACGCGGTGATTTGCTGGTTCGAAGCGGCCGGCTTCGGGGCGATCTGAACGCACTGGATGCCACTCTTCATTCAATCGTGTGGACTTGTAACGGTTTTGCCTTGCCGCACTCGCTCCTGATCAAAAGTGTGGGCGGATAATGTGGTGGCGATGGGCGACGCGTATGAAATCGGATCGTATTCCAACCGCATAGGTTGATGGTTCGATACAAGCCGTGTCACCGCCTCTTGTCGGAACATTGCAGCAGCATTAAACCGCTGCGGCATGAGCACCATCACCCCCGTGATCACGACAACCGGGCTGTTCACGCCGCCCGAAACAATCACCAACGAAGAACTGGTCGAAAGTTACAACGCCTATGTCGCGCGTTTCAACGCGGACAATGCGGGCCAGATCGACGCGGGATCGGTGATTGCCCTGCAGCCAAGCTCTTCAGAATTCATCGAAAAGGCCAGCGGAATCAAGGCGCGCCATGTGATGAGCAAGGCCCCGATTCTCGATCCCGAGGTCATGGCCCCGCGCTGGCCGGAACGCACAAATGACGAGATTTCGGTGCTGGCTGAGATTGGCGTCAAGGCGGCCCGGGACGCCCTTGAGCGTGCAGGGCGCGATCCTGGGCAGGTTGACGCGGTGCTGTGCGCGGCATCGAATATGCAGCGGGCTTACCCGGCCATGGCGATCGAGATCCAGCAGGCGCTCGGGATTGATGGCTTTGCCTTTGACATGAACGTTGCCTGTTCGTCCGCAACCTTCGGGATACAGACCGCTGCCGATTACGTTCGCGCCGGGCACGCGCGGTCGGTACTGGTGGTCAGCCCTGAGATTTGTTCAGGCCATCTCAACTGGCGGGACCGTGACAGCCACTTCATTTTTGGCGACGTGGCGACTGCCGTGCTGGTGGAGGCGCAGGACATGGCGCGCGGGCCGCATTGGGAAATCGTCGGAACCCGGCTGAAGACCGTTTTTTCCAACAATATCCGCAACAATTTCGGCTTCCTTAACCGGGCGACACCGGAAACCGCCGGCGCCGCCGACAAGCTGTTCGTGCAGGAAGGGCGCAAGGTGTTCAAGGAAGTGGTGCCGATGGTTGCCGCGATGATCGTGGAGGAGGCCGCCCGGCTGGGGATTGATCCGCAAAAGCTGCGCCGGCTGTGGCTGCACCAGGCCAATCAGGGGATGAACCGCCTGATCGCCCAGCGCGTGCTGGGGCATGAGGCGAGCGAGGACGAAAGCCCCACCGTGCTTGATACCTATGGCAACACGTCCAGCGCGGGGTCGATCATTGCCTTCTATCGCAACAGCGATGATCTGGCCGCGGGTGATCTTGGCCTGATCTGCTCGTTTGGCGCGGGCTATTCGGCCGGAACGGTGTTTGTCAGAAAGGTGGGCTGAGCCGCGCGCGGTTGGACCGCTTCAAGATGGCGATCCCATTTGACGATAAACCAGCCTGAAAAGCGCCAGATTGCGGCGACGGCGATTACTGATACCAGGCCGTCGATTGCATAGTGATAGGCGAGGTGGACCGAGCCGAGCCAGATCACGATGAACAGCGCCAGAAACAGCCTGCCCGCTCGCGGCGAGATCCGGCGGGCGGTCAGGTAGAACAGGAAACAGATGGCAACGTGCATGGATGGCATCGCGCTGATGCCGCTACCCAGGCCGCTGTTGCTGTCCTGAAAGTGTGACAGCAACATATTCTGGACCGAAAGGGTCAGAACCGGGATGTGTTCGTTCACCCCGCGCAGATAGGCTTTGAGGACAATGTAGTGTGCATTGCCGTCCATCGGCCCGACGAATGCCGGGCCATAGGAGGCAAAGATGGTGGCCATCAGCCCGCCGATGATTGACCAGCTCAGCGCGAAACTGAGGAAAAAGCGGCGGCGCAGCGTATTGTCGACCGGGCCAAACAGCAGCCAGGCGCAGCCCAGATAGTTGAGCGCCAGCCATGCGGTGTAGATCAGCGCAAGCGAGGCGGTGATTATCGGGAATCCCAGGACCGGCTGGAGTATCTGCCACGGATCATGCCCCAGGAACAGCGCCTGATCGACCGCGATGAAGGTGTTGTCCCAGTTGTAGGCATGGAACGTGGGGATTGCCGATTTTATCGCCGAAAAGAATGGCAGCAGGGTGATCTGCATCAACAGGATCGGCATGGCACCAACCAAGCGCAGCGCCATGTCGCGATCGCGAAAATAGGTGGCCTTGATCAGATCGACCGGGCTGTCCGGTCGCTGGCGTATCATTTCTCTGGCCATGTGCGCGATGAACAATATGCTGATCGCCCAGAGGTAAAGCTGCCCGTTGAGGATCACCGCCTCGTCGCGATAATGCATCCCCCGGGTGGCGAGGGCGATCAGGCAGATTCCGAAAAGAAACAAGGTGATGCCGATCACCGGCAGATCGCTGCGCCAGCGCCGCGCCAGTCCGACGATCAAACCTTCATCGACAATCGGACGGACGATGCGTGCATTGCAAGCCCTTTAGGGGGTTTGCCGTAACGATAGGGTTAAAATGACAAGGCGGAAAACCGCGCTTGTGGCCGGTCCTGCAAGTCCCTAGATGGGGCCGATGTCCAGCGAAATTCTTGATAATCGCGGGCGCGGTCAGGCCGGTTGGAGCTGGCCGAGCGTCCATCCCGAAGGCCGCAAGTTTGTTCTGCTCGCGGCAGTTTTGTCCGCTTTTTGCGCTTATATGGCGTGGGAAACCCTGGCCTGGCCGCTTGGCGGGCTGGTGCTGTGCATCGCCGCATTCTTCCGCGATCCGCACCGGGTTACGCCACGCGGTGACAACCTGATTGTTGCCCCGGCTGACGGGCTGATCACGCTGATCCAGAAGGTTGATCCCCCGCGCGAGCTGATGATGGATGATGGCAGCGGCGTTCCCGGCTTGCCCGCTGGTCCGGTTACGCGGATTTCCATCTTCATGTCGGTGTTTGATGTCCACATCAACCGCGCGCCGATTGGCGGCACGGTGCGCCGCGTGGTCTATATTCCCGGTCGCTACATGAATGCCGATCTTGACAAGGCGAGCGAGGAAAACGAGCGCCAGCATATCCTGATCGAGCGCGGTGACGGCCAGAAGATTGCCTTTACCCAGATTGCCGGGCTGGTGGCGCGGCGCATCGTGCCGTTTGTGAAGCCGGGCGACATGGTGGCGGCCGGGCAACGGATCGGCCTGATCCGGTTCGGCAGTCGGGTTGATGTCTATCTTCCCGCCGGGACCGAACCCCAGGTGCTGATGGGGCAAAAGACCGTGGCGGGGGAAACCGTGCTTGCGGTGGCGGGGCAGCAACCGTTGATCGAGGGCGTCTCGCAGTGACATCGCGGCGGCGCCTGCCCGGCGGCCTGACCCTGCGGGCGATGGTGCCCAATGCAATTACAGCTGCGGCGCTGTGTGCGGGGCTGACGGGAATCCGGTTTGCGATAACCGGCGATTACCGCATGGCGGTGGCCGCGGTGATCCTTGCCGGGATGCTTGACGGGATCGACGGGCGGATCGCCCGTTTGCTCAAGGCGCAGTCACGCTTTGGCGCGGAACTGGACAGTCTGGCTGACAATGTCTCATTCGGTGTCGCGCCGGCGCTGGTGCTGTTCATGTGGTCATTGCAGGATGTCCCGCGCCTTGGCTGGTTCGCGGCGCTGGCCTTCGCGGTGTCAATGGCCCTGCGGCTGGCCCGGTTCAATGCCCGCATCGACATGGCCGATGAACCGCGCAAGCTGGCCGGGTTCCTTACCGGCGTTCCCGCCCCGGTCGGCGCGGGGCTGGCGTTCCTGCCGATGTACCTGTTTTTCGTTGCAGATCAGGCGGTGTTCCGCGATCCCCGCCTGGTCGCAGGCTGGCTCGTGCTGATTGCTTTTGTAACGATTTCCAGCTTGCCGACACTCAGTTGGGGCAAATTGCGTCCACGCCGCAGCCTTCGGCTCGAAGTGATCTTGTTGGTCGGACTGATCGGCGCGGCGGCATTGACCGAACCATGGTGGACCCTGGTGGGGATCTGCGCGGTCTATCTTGCGCTGCTGCCGGTGGGGATGATCCTTTACGCGCGGGTCAAGCGGCGGCGCGCCAGCCAGATTGAGGCACCGGACGCTGCCTGACGGGCAGGCTCACAACCTTGCCATCGTCCACCCGCACCACCGTTTCCACCACGCGAAACCGCATGGTGCCGGGCACGCTTGCCCTGGCAAGATCGCGGCGCAGGCCCGCAATGGCGGGTGCGGCGCGGTGGAGGCCTGTGCCGATGACAGCAACAGCGAAGACGCCGGCGAGGGCGAAAACCAGGGGAAGAGCGAGTGCCAGCATGACTGTGTCCTTTGCGGGGGCCCTGTTCGCAATCATGTGAACAGGCTGTGTATGGCTTGTGGATAACTTCGAATCGGTGTAAAAGTTCCTGAATTGTTCCGTAAGTCGATGTGTTCCTTATTTGTTCTTGTTCGTCAAGCAGCAAATTTGCATGGGACTGCGTTTCGGCACGGCACTTGCGGCAAATTAGTGCTGGATTTTCGGCCACGGCGCGGCTAAGGGCGCGCGGCCTGCGGGCGATCCGGTGGTTTTCACCCGGATCGGGATCGTCAGGCAAATCCACATGGGATGCACCCAACACCGGTGCCGCAGCGGAAAGAACGGGTTTTGGCCCTGGCCGCACGGTTCCAGCATTCCAGAGGCACAAACCGGAAGGAATTGAACTATGGCGGCCCCTACCGTCACCATGCAGCAATTGATTGAGGCCGGCGCGCACTTCGGCCACCAGACTCACCGCTGGAACCCGCGGATGAAGCCGTACATCTTCGGCGCCCGCAACGGCATTCACATTCTTGACCTGTCGCAGACCGTGCCGCTGATGGCGCGCGCGCTTGACTTTGTTGACGCCACCGTCCGCGCCGGCGGCAAGGTGCTGTTCGTCGGCACGAAGCGCCAGGCCCAGCAGCCGATCGCCGATGCCGCGCGGTCTTGCGGTCAGCACTTCGTCAACCACCGCTGGCTGGGCGGGATGCTCACCAACTGGAAGACCATCAGCCAGTCGATCAAGCGGATGAAGACGCTTGAGGAACGCCTGTCGGGCGACACCATGGGCCTGACCAAGAAGGAAGTCCTTCAGCTGACGCGTGAGCGCGACAAGCTGGAACTGTCGCTGGGCGGTATCCGCGACATGGGCGGCATCCCCGACGTGATGTTCGTGATTGACGCCAACAAGGAAGAACTGGCGATCAAGGAAGCCAATGTGCTGGGCATTCCGGTTGTGGCGATCCTCGATTCGAACGTTTCGCCCGATGGCATCGCCTTCCCGGTTCCGGCCAACGATGACGCCAGCCGCGCCATCCGCCTGTACTGCGATGCGGTGGCCGCCGCCGCCACCAAGGGTCACCGCGAAGGCGTGGTCGATTCTGGCGTCGATGTCGGCGCGATGGAAGAAGCCCCGGTTGAAGTGGCCGTGGCCGAAGTTCCGGCAGCCGAAATTACCGTCGAGGAAACCGCGACCGAGGCCTGAGCCGTTCGGTCACGACGTTGCAGCTTGCCGGGCCAGGACGGCCCGGCGGCACCGTTTAATTCAAGAAGGATATGCGCAATGGCCTATACCGCCACTGACGTGAAGAACCTGCGCGAGCGCACCGGCGCGGGCATGATGGATTGCAAGAAGGCGCTGGATGAAACCGGCGGCGACATGGAAGCCGCGGTTGATCTGCTGCGGGCCAAGGGCCTTGCCGCTGTGGCCAAGAAATCCAGCCGCACCGCCGCTGAAGGTCTGGTTGGCGTGGCCGTTGCGGGGACAAGGGGCGTTGCGGTTGAGGTCAACTCCGAAACCGATTTCGTCGCCAAGAACGATCAGTTCCAGGACTTTGTCCGCAAGACCACCGAAGTTGCGCTGGGTGCTGCTTCCGATGATGTCGAAGCGCTGAAGGCCGCGGCTTATCCGGGGGGTGGCACCGTTGCCGACACCCTGACGAACAATGTCGCCACCATTGGCGAGAACCAGCAGGTTCGCCGGATGAAGACCGTTGCGGTCAGCAGCGGCGTGGTTGTGCCCTATATGCACAATGCCGCTGCGCCCAACCTGGGCAAGATCGGCGTGCTGGTCGCGCTTGAATCGGATGCGCCCGCTGATGTGCTTGAACCGCTGGGCAAGCAGATTGCGATGCATATCGCCGCCGCCTTCCCGCTGGCGCTGAACGCCGACGGGCTTGACGCCGACATGATCGCGCGTGAGCGCAAGATTGCCGCGGAAAAGGCCGCCGAATCGGGCAAGCCCGCCGATGTCCAGGCCAAGATGGTTGATGGCGCGGTGGCCAAGTTCGCCAAGGACAACGCCCTGCTCAGCCAGGTCTTCGTGATGGATAACAAGACCCCGGTTGCCCAGGTGGTTGAACAGGCGGGCAAGGCCGCCGGTGCCAAGATCGTGCTGAAGGACTATGTCCGCTTCCAGCTTGGTGAGGGCATTGAAAAGGCCGAAACCGATTTCGCGGCGGAAGTTGCTGCGGCGGCCGGGCTGGCCTGATCGCATCTGGAATGCCCCGGGGCCGCATGGCCAAGGGGCTGATGCCAAGAAAAGAACAGGGCGCGGGGCGAAGGCCTGGCGCCCTTTTCTTTGCGCCCTGTTTCTTTGCGCCGTGCCGCTTCGTCTTGCCGGTTGCGGCGCGGGGTCTTAGCATTGCGCAATGAATCAGCGCGTTCAGGTTTTGAAGACGATTGAGGAATTCCTCTATGAATGCTGCCTGCTGATCGTTTTCTATCCGTGGTATCTGCTGCGGATCATCTTTCTGCCGGCGGAAACGCTGCGCGAATATCGCGACCGGTTTGAAGCGGGGGAGGGTGACGATCTGGTGGTCAGCCCGCCGATCTTCCTGATGATCACCGCCGCGGTTGCCGCGCTGGTGTTCCCTTGGGTCGATTTCGGCAACCGCACCCTGTTTTTGCAGTTCGCCAAGCTGTTTTCCGCCGATGCCACCCTGGGGCGGATTGTCGCCACGCTGATCCCGGTACTGGTTCAGGCGATCATTTCCGCCTTGCTGGTTGAATGGCGTACCCCGGGCGGGGTGACGCGCCATTCGTTCCAGTTGCCGCTGTTTTTGTCCGTGCTGGTGGCATCGGTATTGCTGATCGTGATGATCGCGGTTTCGCTGCTGATCAATGCCGCAAATCCCGCCGAAATTACGGCGGCGGGCGCGATCGGCGGAATTGTGGTGCTGGTGGTGGGCATCGGCTGGTTCATCAATGCCCAGTCACGGGTATTCGAACTTATCGCCGGAACCGGGCGGCTGACAGGGGTGGGCCTGTCACTGCTGGCAGCCGGCATCAACGAAGTGTTGGTAACGCTGCTTCTGCCGCAAGGCTGATGAACAGTCTGCCCCACTTGGCATAGTCAAGCCAGCGGTATAAGGCCGCTCAAACCCCTGCCAGAGCGACGCAAGCCTCCATGTCCCAGCCAGCCTACAAGCGTATCCTCCTGAAACTTTCCGGCGAAGTGCTGATGGGTAACCAACAGTTCGGGATCGATCCCGCTTTCGTGGGCGAACTGGCCAAGGAAGTGAAGGCGGCCAAGGAAACCGGGCTGGAAATCTGTCTGGTGATCGGCGGCGGCAACATCTTTCGCGGCATGGCCGGGGCGGCCAAGGGCATGGACCGGGCTCAGGCCGATTACATGGGAATGCTGGCCACGGTGATGAATGCGCTGGCGATGCAGAACGCGTTGGAACAGCTTGGCGTCCAGACCCGGGTGCAAAGCGCGCTGCAGATGGATCAGGTGTGCGAACCGGTGATCCGCCGCCGCGCGGAACGGCATCTGGAAAAGGGCCGGGTGGTGATCTTTGCCGCCGGAGTTGGCGCGCCCTATTTCACCACGGACAGCGGCGCAGCCCTGCGCGCGGCGGAAATGCGCTGCGACGCGCTGCTGAAAGGCACGTCGGTTGATGGGGTCTATGACAGTGACCCCAAGACCAATCCGGATGCAAAGCGTTATGATACAGTTGATTATGATACGGTTCTGGCGACCAATCTGAAGGTCATGGATGCCTCTGCCGTGGCGCTGTGCCGGGACAACAACATACCGATCGTCGTCTTCTCGATCCGCGAAAGGGGCAACCTGGCCAAGGTGCTGCGCGGTGAGGGGACGCAGACCATTGTAAGGAAGGGCTGATCCGATGGCCAAGTACGACAAAGCCGATCTCGAACGCCGGATGAAAGGGGCGGTGGAATCGCTGCGCAGCGATCTGGGCGGCCTGCGCACCGGGCGCGCCAACACCGCGCTGCTCGATCCGATCACGGTGGAGGTCTATGGCAGCCACATGCCGCTGAACCAGGTCGCCACCGTTTCCGCGCCGGAACCGCGCCTGCTGTCCGTGCAGGTGTGGGACAAATCGAACATCGGCCCGGTTGAAAAGGCGATCCGCTCGGCCGGGCTGGGGCTTAACCCGATCAACGATGGCAACAATATCCGCCTGCCGATCCCCGACCTGACCGAGGAACGCCGCAAAGAACTGGCCAAGCTGGCGCACTCCTATGCCGAAAAGGCCCGCATCGCCATCCGCAATGTGCGGCGTGACGGGATGGATGCGCTGAAAGCCGATGAAAACAAAAAGGAAATATCAGAAGACGAGCGCAAGCGCGGCGAGGCCGAGGTGCAAAAGTTGACCGACGAGGTGATCAAGCAGGCCGATGACGTGGCGGCGCAGAAGGAACAGGAAATCCTGGGCAGGTGATGCCAGGATTTTTCCATCCTGCTGGGCACCGACGGCGGCTGGGGATTGGGGTGTGAGTTCCAACCTGACCCGTGGTGCCCGGCACGTTGCCATCATCATGGACGGCAACGGCCGCTGGGCCAAGAAGCGGCACCTGCCGCGCGCGGTGGGGCACCAGCGCGGGGTAGAGGCAGTGCGCACCCTGGTCCGTGCCGCGCGGCAGATGGGGCTGGAAGTGCTGACGCTCTATGCCTTCAGCACCGAGAACTGGCGCCGCCCGGAAGAGGAGGTGTCAGCGCTGATGGGCCTGCTCAAGCGCTATATCCTCGCCGATCTGCAGGAATTCGTTGAGAACAATGTCCGTCTGAAAATAATTGGCAATTACAAGGAATTATCGCCTGATATCGCCGCACTGCTGGAAGATGCGCTGGTGCGCACGGCGGGCAATGACGGCACCACGCTGGTTGTCGCGCTGAATTATGGATCGCAGGACGAGATCGCCCGCGCCGCTGCCCGCGCCGCCGCCAAGGGCGAGGTAACGCCGGATTCCATCGCTGCCGAGCTTGACACAGCAGACCTGCCGCCGCTGGACCTGCTGATCCGCACATCGGGCGAAGTGCGGCTTTCCAACTTCCTGCTGTGGCAGGCAGCCTATGCCGAAATGTGGTTTACAGAAGTGCTCTGGCCCGATTTCACCCCGGCTCATCTGGAACAGGCGCTGGCGGAATTTTCCGCGCGGGAGCGCCGCTATGGCGGACGGTGAAGCTATGAATCAGCGTGCGCCACTCACCTTGAAGCAAGTTCAGGATGACGGTTTTTGTGAGGGTGCATCGTGACCCAGCCTCAACCCAAAAAGTCCGATCTGCCCGTCCGTGCGGCGTCGGCAATGGTCATGGTGGCGCTTTTCGGAATGGCGCTGGCGCTGGGCGGTTCGGTCTGGGCGGTGTTTGTCGCGCTGATTGCCACCGGGGTCTATTACGAATGGTCGCGGCTGGTGCGCGGGTTTGCCGGCGGCACGGCGGCGCGGCTGGCGTGGATGGCGGGGGGCTTTGTCTATATCGCGGTGGCGGCCTTTACGCTGCTTGACCTGCGGATTGGCCCTTTCGGGATCGGGCGGACCCTGTTGCTGGTCGGCACGGTGATCGCGGTTGATGTCGGGGCCTATTTCGCCGGGCGAACCTTTGGCGGCCCGAAGATTGCCCCGGCAATCAGCCCGTCAAAAACCTGGTCGGGCCTGATTGGCGGGATATTGGGCGCGACCGCGCTGCTGACCGCCTATCTCTATTGGTTCCTGTGCTATGATCCGGCATTTGGCCACTGCGCGCTCCGCTCGCTGAGCCTGGCGCTGTCAAAGGCGCTGGTGGGCGGCATCGCGCTGGCGGTGACGGCGCAGGCGGGCGACTTCTTCGAAAGCTGGATGAAGCGGCGGGCCGGGGTCAAGGATTCGGGCAATCTGATCCCGGGCCACGGCGGGCTGTTTGACCGGGTGGACGGCCTGCTTGCGGTGTCTTTCGTGCTGGGGCTGGTCATCCTGGCTACGCTGCGCGCGCAGTTGTTTGGGACATGACGGTGCGGCGCATTTCAATCCTTGGCGCGACCGGATCGGTGGGCTCGTCCACGCTTGACCTGATCCGGCAGGATCGTGACCGCTGGCAGGTCGTGGCGCTGACAGCCAATTGCCAGGCGCAGGAACTGGCGCGGCTGGCGCGCGAATTTTCTGCCGAGGTGGCGGTGGTCGCGGATGAGGCCCACCTGCCGGAATTGCGGGGCGCGCTGAACGGCACGCCGGTCACCGCGGCGGGCGGTGCGGCTGCATTGACAGAGGCCGCTGCCCGCCCGGCGGACATCACCGTGGCGGCGATTGTTGGCTGCGCGGGGCTGGCCCCGACCATGGCCGCGATCGAACAGGGGCAAGTGGTGGCGCTGGCCAACAAGGAAGCGCTGGTTTCCGCCGGGGACGTGATGATGGCGGCGGTGGAACGGGCCGGCACCGTGCTGCTGCCGGTCGATTCGGAACACAATGCGATTTTTCAGTGCCTGGCCGGCAACGATCTGGCCCATGTCCGCTCGATCACGCTGACCGCCAGTGGCGGGCCGTTTCGGGATTGGAGCGCGGCCCAGCTTGCCGTCGCGACTCCCGCGCAGGCGGTCAGGCATCCCAACTGGGCGATGGGGGCCAAGATCAGCGTCGACAGCGCGACGATGTTCAACAAGGGCCTTGAACTGATCGAGGCCTGGCACCTGTTTCCGGTTGGGCTGGATCGGCTGCGGATCATCGTCCATCCCCAATCGGTGGTTCATTCGATGGTCGAATACCGCGACGGGTCGACGCTGGCCCAATTGGGGCCATCGGATATGCGGGTGCCGATCGCCTCGTGCCTGGCATGGCCGGGGCGGATGGATACGCCGCTGCCCCCGCTTGACCTTGCTGCACTGGGCGAATTGACCTTCCGCGCGCCAGACGAAGTGCGCTTTCCCGCCACCCGGCTGTGCCGTGAGGCTGCGGAGGCGGGCGGGGCGATGCCCGCCTTGCTTAACGCCGCGAACGAGGTGGCGGTGGCCGCGTTCCTCGCGGGTCAGATTTCGTTCACCCGGATTGCGGATACTGTCGCGCAGGTGCTGGATGTCAGCAACGATGCGGCACCTCCGCGTTCGCTTGATGATGTGTTATGGATCGATCGCGCGGCGCGGCAGCGGGCGCAATCGGTGTTGGAACTGGTTTAGGGCAATGCAGATACCTTTCGCGGTCACCGCCGTTCTGGCGTTCTTTCTGGTGCTTGGCCCCTTGGTCGTGTTGCACGAACTGGGGCACTATCTGGTGGGCCGGCTGTTCGGCGTAAGGGCCGATGCCTTTTCGATCGGCTTTGGCAAGGAACTGGCCGGCTGGACTGACCGGCGCGGCACCCGCTGGAAACTGTCGGCAATCCCCATGGGCGGCTATGTCCAGTTTGCGGGCGATGCCAATGCCGCGGGCCAGCCCGATGCGGCGCTGGCCAATGCCGACGCGGCGATGCTGAAAGGAACCTTTCCGGGGGCAAGCCTGTGGCAGCGCGCGCTGATAGTTTTTGCCGGGCCGCTGACCAATTTCCTGATTGCGGTAGCGATCTTCGCCGGCTTTGCCATGGCCTATGGCATCAGGGTGACGCCGCCGGTGGTGGGCGGCTTTTCCGAACAATCCGCGGCCCGCGCCGCCGGGCTGCAGGTGGGCGACCGGATTATCGAGATTGACGGCGATCCGATTGGCGATTTCACCGAGATTGCCCGCGAGGTCATGCTTTATCCCGGGCAGACGATAACCGTGGTGGCAGAGCGTCAGGGCAAGACCATCGCACTGCCGGTCACGCTCGCGGCCAAGACCGAGACGGACGAATTTGGCGGCAAGGCGCAGAAGGGGATGCTGGGAATTGCCAGCGTCAAGCCGACTCTGGAGCAGGTCGGGCCGATCAAGGCATTGCAGGTTGGGGTGGGGGATTCGCTCGCCGCGATCAAGATGACTGCGGTTGGGCTGGGCCAGATCGTAACCGGGGAACGCTCTGCCAAAGAGATGGGTGGACCAGTGAAAATCGCCCAGTATTCAGGCAAGACGATGGAGCTTGGCTGGTCTGCAATATTGCTGTTCGCCGCCACCATTTCAATTAATTTGGCGTTCATCAACCTCCTGCCAATCCCTGTCCTCGACGGTGGGCACCTGGCAATGTATGCCGCGGAAGCAGTCCGCCGCAAACCGCTGGGCGCGCGCAGTCAGGAGTGGGCGTTCCGTGCCGGTCTGGCCTTTGTGCTGGCTCTCGTACTGTTCGTCACCTTCAACGATCTTGCCTCGCTTCCGGTCTTCGGCAGCTAGGCCGGAGGGACAGGAAATAACTGCGGATTTGCGCGGCGACTCTGCTTGATCGACAGGTCAGCATCGGGCAGAGGGCGGCGACACATATCCAACGCGCAGGTGGCTTCGCTCAAGGGTGCGGTATCGGCGCGATGCAAAACTTACGGGAATTGTCGTGCCGATGATCTGCCAAACACCCCGCTGCACCAAAAATGCCCGCCGGGCGGCCACTGCGGCTGCGGTGCTGATGGGGACGACTTTCCTTGCCGGATTGCCCACCGCCGCGCTGGCGCAGGCCGCCGCGCCCGCACCGGCCCAGACATCACCGGTCCAGGTGCCTCTCCCGGTCGAACAGGCTCCGGTCGCGATCAAGGCGATTGACGTAACAGGTGCGCAGCGGCTGGAGCCGGATACCATCCGGTCCTACATCAAGCTGCGGGTTGGCCAGCCCTATTCGCAGCAGGCCGCTGACCAGGCGCTGAAAGACCTTTACGCGACCGAACTGTTCACTGACGTCCAGATCCGCAATGAGGGCGGCGTTGTGACGATTGAGGTCAAGGAAAACCCGGTGATTAACCGCATTGTGCTGGAAGGCAACAAGCGGCTGAAAGAGGACAAGATCCTTCCCGAGATCAAGCTGGCTCCGCGCCAGATATTCACCCGGTCAAAAGTTCGCGCCGACGTTTCGCGGATTATCGAGTTGTATAAGCGCCAGGGCCGCTTTGCCGCCAGCGTCGAACCGAAGATGGTCATGCTTGACCAGAACCGCGTCGACATCGTGTTCGAAATTTCCGAAGGCCCCAAGTCCAAGGTCCGGGCGATCAATATCATCGGCAACGAAAAGTTCTCTGACGGGGAACTGCGCGGCGAGATGATGACCAAGCAGGCCGGCCTCACCAAGATATTCAGCTCGGGCACCAGCTATGATCCCGACAAGATGGCGTTTGACCAGCAGAAGCTGCGCCAGTTCTATCTGACCAAGGGCTATGCCGATTTCCGCATCGTTTCGGCCACGGCAGAACTGACGCCCGACAAGAAGGACTTCATCCTGACCTACGTGGTCGAGGAAGGGCCGCGTTACAAATTCGGCGATGTGAAGGTGTCAAGCCAGCTTCGCGACTTTGATGAAGAGCGCCTGGCCAAAACGCTGCCGATGAAGAAGGGGGACTGGTACAACGCCAAGCAGGTTGAGGACACGATCGACCAGCTCAACACCACCCTTGGCACCTTTGGCTATGCCTTCGCCGATGTGCGGCCGGACTATAACCGCAGCAAGGACGACCTTACCATGGGGTTGACCTTCAACATTGCCGAAGCGCCGCGCGTCTATGTCGAGAAGATCGACGTCAACGGCAACACGCTGACCCAGGACAAGGTCGTGCGCCGCGAATTCCGCTTGGCGGAAGGCGATGCGTTCAATTCGCTTCAGGTCAAACGTTCAACCAACCGCATCAACTCGCTTGGCTATTTCCAGGAAAAGTTCGAGGTAGAGCAGAAGCCCGGTTCCGCACCGGACCGGATCGCGCTGGAAGCCAATGTCGAGGAAAAGCCGACTGGCGAACTGCAATTGTCAGCCGGCTATTCCAGCCTTGAAAAGCTGATCTTCCAGGGATCGATCCAGCAACGCAATTTCCGCGGGCGCGGGCAGACGGTGGGGCTTAGCCTCAGCTACTCGCAGTATTCCAAGAGCGCTGAAGTCAGTTTTACCGAACCCTATTTGTTCGACAAAAACATTTCACTTGGCACCAGTATATATCGGCGTGACTATAATAATTTCAACTATGTCGGTACAAACAGAAATACTTTATACCAAAACGCAACTACGGGATTTCAGGTTCGTGCAGGGCTGGCGTTGACAGAATATATTTCTGCCGTTGGTAGCTATACGCTAAATTTTGACAAAATTTCTCTTAATCAAACTCAATATTATACGGATAGACAGAACCCCCCCACCATTGAATGCGATCCGATCCTTGCCGGACGCTATCTGTGTGATGCCATTGGCAAGCGTACGACATCGATGCTGGGGCTGTCACTGATCTATGATACGCTGGACAACCGGGTGCGCCCGACACGCGGCAGCAACGTGACACTCACCGGAGAAGTTGCCGGTTTGGGCGGCTCGGTGAAATATGGCCGCCTGCGGCTTAACGCCGCCAAGTACTGGCCAGCGGGCAAGGGCTTCATCTTCTCGCTGCGGGGTGAGGCCGGGGCGATTGCCTCGTTTGGCCGGTCCAACGATGTCACCAACGGGATTGACGCCGTATTCCTGACTGACCGGTTCTATCTTGGCGAACCGACTATCCGCGGCTTTGACATTCGCGGTGTCGGCCCGCGCGTGGTGCGCAAGTATTTCACCGATTCGAACGGTGACGGTGTGGTCGATGGCCTCAACCAGAGCTGCTATACCGCTGCGACCAGTACGACTGCGGCTGTGCGAACGGTTTACGATCCCAGCGTGGGCTGCGCCGCCGGCGCAACCTTGCTCAATCCTGATGTCGTCAGTCAGGATCGCACCAAGTGGCAGGACGATTCCATCGGTGGCCGTTATTACTACCTGGCCCGCGCCGAGCTGGAGATTCCCTTGGGGTCGGGGGCCAGGGATATGGGTCTGCGGCCATCGATCTTCATGGACGCTGGTGCGGTTTGGGGGGTGACCAAGCCAAAGCTGGAATCGGTGCTGGTGAACGGTTTGTTTTTCCCGACGCGTGATTCGTCCGGCGTGCCGCAATACACTCAGGTCTGCAACGGCACCGCGTCGGTGATTTCAAGCTCAACCACGCCGACCCTGCCTGCGACTTGCACGGGTTCGACCGACAGCGTTACGGCGCTGGGCACGACCTATCCCCCGTTCCAGGATTTCTTCTATGGCAACACCATGCGGCCGCGTATTTCGATCGGCATCGGGGTCAACTGGAATTCGCCGTTCGGTCCGTTCCGTATCGATTTCGCCAAGGCTCTTCTCAAGTCTGAGGGCGACGCAACCAAGACATTCACTTTCAACGTAGGAACCCAATTCTGATGAACATTCTGCACAAATCGATCCTTGGCATGGGCCTGGTCATGGCACTTGCCGCGCAGCCTGCCCTTGCCAAGGACAAGAACGCCGCCCCCGCTCCGGCCGCTGCCGCCAGTTCCGGCCCGGTGGTTCCGGGCCTGGGCGTGGCCGATCTGGAAGCCGTGCTGGCCAATGCCAACGCCGTCCGCGTTGCCGATCAGCAGCGCCCGGTTACCTACAAGGCGACCATTGACCAGTATCAGGCCCGTGGCACGGCCCTGCAGGGCCAGCTTCAGGCCATGAGCCAGAAGCTGCAAAAGGACGCCCAGGTCCCCGGTGCCAACCAGGCGGCGCTGCAGCAGCAGGCCGGCGCGATCCAGAAACTGGAAGAATCGGGCAAGGCTGAACTGAACAACATCATCAAGCCGGTGCTCTATTCGCGCGAATACGTGAAGGAGCAGGTTGAGGACAAGCTGGACACGGCGGTCAAGGCCGTGATGGCGCGCCGCAACGTGACGCTGCTGCTGGCCCCGCAGGCGATCATTCTGAGCACGGCTTCGGCCTATGACCTCAATCAGGATATCGTGAACGAACTGAACACGACCATCCCCAGCGCCACCTTGACCCCGCCGACCGGATGGGAACCGCGCCAGCTTCGCGAAGCCCGCGCCCAGCAGGCAGCACAGCAGGGCGCCGCGCCGCGTCCGGCCGCGCCCGCCGGCCCGCAGCCTGATAGCCGCTGAGGCATCAGACGGGGGCCGGGATGAGCGAAGACACATCGGGCAAGGGAGCGGCCACGGCCGCTCCCGCCTATGACATCCAGAAGATACTGAAGGCGCTGCCGCATCGCTATCCGCTGTTGCTGGTCGATCGGGTCAAGGCGCTGGAAATCGATGAGCGGATTCACGCGGTCAAAGCCGTTACGTTCAACGAACAGTTTTTTCAGGGGCATTTCCCGGGGCGTCCGATCATGCCGGGTGTGCTGCAGATAGAAGCACTGGCCCAGGCCGCTGGCATTCTGGCGGTGGAAACGCTTGAACTGGCCGGTTCCGGCAAGCTCGTCTATTTCATGGCGATTGAAGAGGCGAAGTTCCGTTCACCGGTCGAACCGGGGGTACTGCTCGATCTTGAGGCCGGTTTTATCCAGAAGCGCGCGCGGGTGTGCAAATTCTGGGGCAAGGCTTCGGTGGAAGGCAAGGTGACGTGTGAAGTGCAGTTCACCGCCATGATCGCGGACGCGCCGCAGGGTTGATTTTCCGCTTTTGCGCGTATATGCGCGCCGCTTCCCGTTCCAGACCGGTCGGAACCGGTCGCAGTGAAGGTAAGATTCGATGAAGTCCGAGATCCATCCCGACTATCACATGATCAAGGTGCAGATGACTGACGGCACCGTGTTCGAAACCCGCTCCACCTGGGGCAAGGAAGGCGACACGCTGGTGCTGGAAATCGATCCCACCTCGCATCCGGCGTGGACCGGCGGCACCCGTCAGCTCGATTCGGGCGGCCGCGTTGCGCAGTTCAACAAGCGCTTTGGCGGGCTTACCCTCAAGAAGTCCTGATCCGCCATCGGCAGTGATCAAGCAAAAGGGCGGCCATTGGCCGCCCTTTTCGCATCCCGTGCTTGCCCTTCATTGCCACAGTTCGGCAAGGGAGTGAGCCTCGTCATCGGGGATCGGACGAAGGAATTCTATTCCGCTCGATTCCCCGCGAATCCAGCGGACTATCGCCTGGATTGATCGCTCCTGGCTGATCCGGACGGTCACGAAGCTGCCGGGGCGGAGCCAATCGACCTGGCAAATTACATTGCAGCCATAGACCGAAATGTCGTGCAGCCGTGCCTTGGTCGCATCGCCATTAATCGATTGCAAAACAACGCCAGTTCGGGCCGATTGACGATTTGTGCGACGGGTCAGCGGGCGACCCTGCGTGTTCAACCGTTCATGCATCTTTGCCTTTGCCGCCACAATCCTGATCCCCGGTACGGTGGTTTCCCCTATGCCATATCAGTCGATGGTTAAAGATTCTCTCCCCGCGTTGAACGGGGGGTCGACCGGCCAGCAGAGATTCGCAGGCCCGGCGCGTAGCTGCCTGACAGATGCGCGAAACAATATTTCGTCGCGGCTGCGTCGACGCAGTTTTCGCTTCCCATTTGCTGCCCGCTGTGCAAGAGGCCGCGCCTGCATCGGACAGCGCTTGCGGGCCTGGTCGAAGCTGCCTTAACAGCGCGCCTCTTGGCACGCGCACAAGGCTATGGCGATCGTAGCTCAGTTGGTTAGAGCGCCGGTTTGTGGTACCGGAGGTCGTGGGTTCGAACCCCATCGATCGCCCCAGCTTTCCAGTCTTGCGGTGTGCCCAAACAGGGAGTTGCGCGTGCCTGCATTCTGGGAAGAACCCGATTTTGACGATCACGAGATGGTCCATTTCGTTCGCGATCAGGCAAGCGGGCTGACCGCGATCATTGCCCTTCATTCCACCCATCTTGGCCCCGGTGCCGGGGGGACGCGGTTCTGGCATTATGCCAATGCGGCGATGGGAATGCGTGATGCGCTGCGCCTGTCGCGCGGGATGAGTTACAAGAACGCCATGGCCGGCTTGCCGATGGGCGGGGGCAAGGCGGTGATCCTGGCCGATGCCAACCGCACCAAGACCCCTGAAATGCTCGCCGCCTTTGGTGACGCGGTCAATGCGCTGGGCGGGCGCTACGTGACGGCGGAAGATGTCGGCATATCGGAAGCGGACATGGTGGCGGTTTCGCGCCGGACCCGCCATGTCACCGGGCTGCCGGTGGCGGAAGGCGGAGCGGCGGGCGGCGATCCCGGACCGTTCACCGCCTATGGCATCTTCCTGGGGCTGAAGGCCGCGGTGGCTGAGGGGCTTGGCACGGACAGCCTGAAGGACGTGCGGGTGGCCGTACAGGGGACCGGCAGCGTTGGCGGCGGTCTGGCGCGGCTGCTGGCTGCGGAGGGCGCGGACCTGACCCTTGCCGATGTCAATGCGGCCCGGGCGGCGGCGCTTGCCGATGAAGTGGGCGCGCGGCAGGTTGAAGCCGGCGCGATCATGGACGCGGATTGCGATGTGTTCAGCCCCAACGCGCTGGGCGCTGTTCTTGACCATGACGGGATTCGGCGGCTGAAGGCATCGATCGTGGCGGGCGGGGCGAACAACCAGCTTGCCCGGCCTGAACACGGCCAGGCCCTGGCCCAGCGCGGTATTCTCTATGCGCCGGACTATGTGATCAACGCCGGCGGGATCATCGCGGTTGCGCTGGAGTATCTGGGGCGTGAGGCCGGCAGGCCCAGCACGGTTGAGGCCGTGCGCGAGCGGATCGCGCAGATCCCCGGGCGGCTGAGCGCGATCTGGCAGGAAAGCAAGGCCAGCGGGCGATCCAGCGATGTGGTGGCAGACACCATGGCGCAGGCGCTGATCGGGCGGTGAACGATTCGCCGCGGGAGTGTCAGGCAGAGGCCTGCCCGCTGCGCAATTGCCTTGCCGCACAGGTCAAGGGATGCCAAAGGGCGCTGACCATCGACTGACGCCATCCATGCACGGCTACGCCAATCCCGCCCGCTTCCTGCGCCTTGCGCGCGCCTTGACAGCGCCCCTGCTGATTGCGGGATCCGTGATCACGGCGCTGGCACTGGCATGGGGCCTTTTCGGCGCGCCGGCGGAGCGGCTTCAGGGGGATTCGGTGCGCATCCTGTTCATCCACGTTCCCGCCGCCTGGCTGGGCATGGGCGGCTGGACCGCGATTGCCATTGCCAGCCTGGCTGAACTGGTCTGGCGCCATCCACTCGCCGGGATTGCCGCGCGCGCGGTGGCCCTGCCCGGGGCGGTGTTTGCGGCGCTGTGCCTGATAACCGGATCGCTGTGGGGCCGCCCGGCCTGGGGAACCTGGTGGGTGTGGGACGGGCGGCTGACATCCATGCTGGTGCTGCTGTTCCTGTATCTGGCCTATATCGCGCTGGCTGACGCGGCGACGCGCGATGGCAATGATCAATCGCGCATCCCGGCGATTTTCGGGCTGGTCGGCGCGGTCAACATTCCGATCATCCATTATTCGGTGCTGTGGTGGAACAGCCTGCACCAGCCGCCGTCGATCACCATGGGCCAATCGGCCATGGCAACGCCGTTCCTGCTGGGGCTGCTGGCGGCGACGACCGGTTTTTCGCTGATCTTTGGCGGGGTGGTGCTGGCGCGGATGCGTGCGATCCTGGCCAACAGCCAGGCCGAGGCGCGGCTGCGCCGCCGGGCGATGGATGCCGTCGATGCATGAGGGGCTGAACCACTGGACCTTCGTGATCGCCGCCTATGCCATTGGCATTGCGGCAACCGCGGGGCTGATCGGCTGGAGCTGGACCGCCATGCGCCGGGCAGAGGCGCGCCGCGAACGGAGCCGGGGGCGATGAATACTGCGATCAAGGCCAAGCATCAGCGGCTGATCCTGATCCTGATCGCGCTGGCCGCACTGATCGGTGCGGCGCTGCTCGCGGCCTGGGCGCTGCGCAACCAGGCCAGCTATTTCTATCTGCCGGCGCAGATGGCCAGCAATCCGCCAGAGGTTGGCCGCGCGGTGCGGCTGGGCGGCATGGTGGAAGCAGGATCGCTGAAGAAGGAAGCGGACGGCGTGACCATCGCCTTCGTGGTTGGTGACGGCAAGGCGCGCGTCCCGGTGCGGTTCAAGGGCATTGTGCCGGACCTGTTCAAGGAAGGATCGGGCGTGGTTGCCGAAGGGCGGGTCGGGCTGGACGGCACTTTTGTTGCCGACAATCTGCTGGCCAAGCATGACGAGAAATATGTCCCCCGCGAGATGAAAGACATGACCGAGGCGCAGGCCCGCAAGACGGTGCAGGAAACCAGGTGATCGCCAATTTCGGTCTGGCTGCCCTGTGGCTGGCTGCGGCATTGGCCGGGCTGCAACTGATCGCCGGCGGTCTGTCGCTGCGCGGCGGCCAGCCTGCGCTGGCCGGTCTGGTCCGCCCGGTTGCAATCGTCCAGGGGCTGCTGGCTGTGGCGGCGTTTGCCGCGCTGATCATGCTGTTCTGCCAGACTGACCTGTCAGTCAGGCTGGTGGCGATGAATTCGCATTCGGCCAAACCGTTCCTCTACAAGTTCGCAGGGGCCTGGGGGAACCACGAAGGCTCAATGTTGCTGTGGGTTACCATCATGGGGCTGGCCGGCGGGTTCGTTGCGCTGATTGAGCGGCGACTGCCTGAACCGACGATGCTGGCAACGCTTGCCGCGCAGGCTTTTGTCAGCCTGGGGTTCTATGCCTATCTGCTGATCGCATCGAACCCGTTTGAACGGATCGATCCTGTTCCGATTGAGGGGCAGGGACTTAACCCGCTGTTGCAAGACCCGGGGCTCGCCTTTCATCCGCCCACACTTTACATCGGCTATGTCGGGCTTTCGATTGCCTTCAGTTTTGCCGTGGGCGCGCTGCTGACGCGCGAGGTT
>JAFEEX010000001.1:0-9356 GCA_018240895.1 Pseudomonadota bacterium
AGTCCTGCGAAAAGACATAGACCAGCCGGCCATTGATCGTCCCGCTGCCGGTAACCACGCCGTCACCGGGGATCACATTGTTCTGCATCCCGAAATCAACGCAGTTGTGCTCCACGTACATATCGGCTTCTTCAAAGCTGCCTTCGTCCAGCAGGATCAGCAGCCGTTCGCGCGCAGTCAGCTTGCCCTTGGCGTGCTGCGCATCGATGCGCTTTTGCCCCCCGCCAAGGCGCGCGGCGGCGCGGCGGCGTTCCATTTCGGCAATGTTTGCGGACATCTGGCCTCTCGTCGCGACTATTGAAAGGTTGGCCATGCGCCGGGGGCGGCGCAATGTCCAATGTGAACTTGCAAAGTTGCGAAGTTCAAGTTTGCAAAGTAGTGTCAGGTCAAACCCGCGCGTGGGCTTCGACAGGCTCAGGCTGAGCCTGTCGAAGCCCACGCGCAAACGCCCACCGGGAGCGCCCATGACTCAACCCCGCCTGTTCGCCGGAGCCCAGCTTCGCGCCATCCGCACCGAACGCCGTCTGAAGCAAAGCGAACTCGCCGCCGCCCTGGCGATCAGCGCGTCCTATCTCTCGCAGCTTGAGAACGACGACCGCCCGCTCACTCCAGCGCTTATCGAGCGCTTGTCGCGCGCCTTCCCGCTCGATTGGCGCGAGATTGGGGCGGGCGATGCAGAAACGCGGCTGGCCGCGCTGCGCGAGGCCAATGCCGATCCGCTGTTCCCCGAACCGCTCGACGCCGCGCAGCTTGCCCGCTTTGCCGAGCAGCAACCGGCGCTGGCCGAACGCTTCATCGCGCTGCACGAGGCCTATCGCCGCGGCGGACAGCGGCTGGCCATGGTGGACGAGGCGTTGGCCAGCGAGAGCGCCGGAACCGCCCGCCTGCCCTGGGAAGAAGTGCGCGACTGGTTCCACCTGGAAAACAACTATGTCGACAGCCTTGACCGCGCGGCTGAGGCACTCGCCATGCAGCTTGGCGGACCATCCCCGGAAACGGCGGCGATCGAGGGCTATCTTAAGGATGCGCTGTCAATCTCGCTGATCTATTCGGGTCAGGCGGGATTGCGCAGTTACGACGCGGAGATGGGCCACCTGACCATCGACCCCGGCCAGCCCACCGAAAGCCGCCGCTTTCAGGCCGCGCACCAGCTTGCCGCGCTGGCGCTGAAGGATGAGATTTCCGCCGTGGTCGAGGGTGCCGGGCTGCGCACCGCTGCCAGTCGGCAACTGCTGTTCGTTGGCCTCAGCAATTATGCGGCGGGCGCGCTGCTCATGCCCTATCGCCGCTTTCGGGCGGAGGCGCGCGAGGTGCGGCATGATATCGACCGGCTGACGCAGATCTTCGGCACCAGTTTTGAGCAGACCTGCCACCGCCTCTCCACCCTGCAAAGGGAGGATGCGCGCGGGGTGCCGTTCTTCTTCTGCCGGGTCGACATGGCAGGCAACATCACCAAGCGTCATTCGGCCACCCGCCTGCAATTCGCGCGGTTTGGCGGGGCCTGCCCGCTGTGGATCGTGCATGAGGCGGTGGCGATCCCCGACCGCATCCTGGTCCAGCTTGCCGAAACGCCTGACGGGGTGCGCTATGTCTCGATGGCCAAGGGGCTGGTCAAACCAAGTGGCAGCTATGACCGCGCCCCGCGCCGCTATGCCGTGGCGCTGGGCTGCGAAGCGGAACACGCCGGCGAATTCGTTTATGCTGACGGGCTGGACCTCACCTCTCCCCGCGCCGCCGCGCAGATTGGCATATCCTGCCGCATCTGCCCCCGCCCCGACTGCGATCAGCGCGCCTTCCCGCCCAGCGACCGCGCGATCACCGTTGATCCCGATCACCGGGGCGTGGTGCCGTACCGGGTGGGTTAGACCTTCACCACGCCGCGATCGATCAGGCTGCGCGCGCAATCGATCACCGATTCCTGCGGTGGGCGCGGGTTCCAGCCCAGCACCTGGCGGGCATGGGCCGCGTTCATCTGGCGGGTCCGGCCCAGTTCGCCCAGCACCTGCCGCAGCTGCGGCATGACCTTGGCCAGCAGCCGGACCAGCCAGTCCGGCATCACCCGTGTCGGCACCTTGCGCGCCTGCGGCCCCAGCTTTTCGCGCAGCAATCGCGCAATGTCGATGAATTTGAAAAACGGGCCGGAACTGCCGATGAACCGCCCATCGCGAACCTTGTCCGCCGGCGCTTCCAGCGCCAGGACGTGCAGCGCGGCAATGTCGCGCACGTCAACCAGGCAAAACCCGAAGTCCGGGCAAGCCGGCACCTTGCCGCTGAGCAACTGATCGACAATCGAAACCGAGGCGGCGAAATCACCGCTGCTGACGGGGCCGATCACCGCCACCGGGTTCACCGTGCAGAATACCATGTCCCCGCCTTCTGCCGCCACCCATTCGCGCGCGGCCCGTTCGGCGATGGTCTTGGATTTGATGTAGGGCTGCACCCCCGGCGCGTTCACATCGGTCCAGTCGCTCTCATCAAATTCGCTCTGGCCCGGCGGATGGCCATAGGCGATTGCCGCCGCAGAACTGGTCAGCACCACACGGCCGATCCCCGCGGCCTTGGCGAAACGCAGTGCACGCAGCGCCCCTTCGCGCGCCGGCACGATCAGATCGTTTTCATCCTTGGGCACATCCAGTGGAAACGGCGATGCCATGTGGCAAAGGTGGCTGCATCCGGCAGCGGCAGCCGCCCAGCCATCATCGCTGGTAAGATCGGCGGCAAAGAATTTCAGCCGGTCTGGCGTGCCGCCCAGAAGCGGGCGCAGTTCTGCCTCGCGCGCCAGACTGCGCACCGTGGCGTGGACCGTCCAGCCCCCAGCAAGAAGCTGACGGATCGTTTCCCCGGCGATGTAGCCGCTGCCCCCCGTTACCAGAACCGTGCCTGCCATACCTGCTTCTCCTCAGAACCGGATCATCACGCCGCGCGCCGCCGCGGGCGAGATTGAATGTATCACCTGCAGCAGCCGGGTCATGCCGACATTTGCTTCGTTCCTGCCGCTTTCCATTGCGGCGATAATCTGGCGGGCGCATTCCGGCGCGGGCAATTTGCTGCCGCTGCGTCCGGCGGTCATGCTGGTGTCAACCACCGGCGGCAACACCTCCAGCACATGAACCGACGTGTCCTTAAGCTGGGCGCGGAGCGATTGGGTATAGCTGCGCAGGCCGGCCTTAGTGGCACAATAGACCGGGTGGCTGGCGGCGAGGGCGATCGCCAGACCCGACGTGACATTGACCACCATCGCCTCAGGCCGGTTTTTGAGCCCCGCCATCAGCCCGGCGATCAGATGGATCGGGGCGTTGAGGTTGAGGAAGATCGAGCGGTCGTCCTGCGCCAGATCGAACGCGGCGTCAGCGCGAAAATCATGCGGACCGCCCCCCGCCCCGGCGTTGTTGACCAGAATGTCGATCGGCTGGCCCGCCATGGCTGCCAGCACCGTATCGACCCCGGCGGAGGACGAGAGATCGGCCTCTATCACTTCAAAGCCGTCCGCCAGCGTCGCGGCGACACGCCCGGCGCTGCGCCCTTGGGTTATCACCCTGACACCCTTGGCCCGCAACTGACGGATCAACTGCGCGCCGATGCCATCGGTTCCGCCGGTGACCAAAGCTGTCTTGCCGCTCAATTGCATGGCTTGCCCCCCTGCTGATCGCCTTGATCCTAGGGCAGCGGGTTGCGGATCACAACTTGTCATGCTGTGATGCGGGGGCGGCCGATAAGACCGGGATGAGGAGCAGACCATGCTGACCATTGTGATGACTGGCGCGACATCCGGCATTGGTCTGGGTGCTGCGCAGCTTCTGGTTGCGCAGGGCAACCGGGTAATCGCAGGGGCGCGGGGCGGCGGACTGCCAGGCGGGGTTGAATCACTGCCGCTTGATCTTGCCCGGCTCGATTCGGTCCGCGCCTTTGCCGATGCCTGCCCGGACCAGATCGATTCGCTGGTGCTCAACGCCGGGATCCAGTTCCAGAATGCCGATCAGCGCACCGGCGAAGGGTATGAAACCACCTTCGCGGTCAATCATCTGGCGCATTACCTGCTGGCCCGGCTGCTGTTGCCAAAGCTGGCCAGTGGCGGGCGGATCATCCTGACCTCCAGCGGAACGCATGATCCCGCCGAAAAACTGTTCGTTCCCGCCCCGCGCCATGCCGAAGCCGCGCTGCTGGCTCATCCCGAAAACGATCCCCAGCGTGACAGATCTCCGCTGACGGCAGGGTTCCGCGCCTACTCAAGCTCAAAACTGTGCAACCTGATGACCGCGCGCAGCCTGGCGATGCTGCCAGCGGTGACCGCGCGCAAGATCACGGTTCATGCCTATGACCCGGCCTTCATTCCTGAAACCGGGCTGAAGCGTAACGCCAACTGGTTCGCGCGCAACCTGCTGATGCCGGTCATCGCGCTGCTGCCGTCATCGAAGATCGGCAACCGTCTGAAAGATGCATCCGCCGCGCTGGCCGGACTTGCCGACGCCAGCATCGACGGCCCGCGCGTCTATTATATGGCGCTGCGCCGGGGCAAGGTGACCTGGCCGGCCCCCTCCGAACTGGCCCGCGATGATGCCGCCTGCGCCAAGCTGTGGACAGACAGCGCGGCGATGGTTGGTCTGGCGGAGTGAGAGCGGGCGGGTTGGGATGATCCCGGTGCAACAGCGGACTGCCCGGATACGACCACAGAGCGGTCCTATTTGTTAGGGTGCATTTCTTGGAGTCGAACCTTCCCGCGCGGCCGCCGTGGAGCAATGGATTTAAGCGATGCACACAGGATCATGCCTTTGTGGCGCCATATCTTTCGAAGTTGATGGCGATCTACCTCAACCTGATGTCTGCCACTGCAGCAAGTGCAGAAAGCAGTCAGGCCATTGCTTCGCCTCCGCCGATGTCCCCAAGAGCGCTTTGTCGATCTCTGGCGAAGACGCTCTCAGTTGGTATCAATCATCCGAGAAAGTCAGGCGGGGGTTTTGTTCGAGGTGTGGATCGTCCTTGTTTTGGGAACCGTTCCACCGCGATTGGATAGCTGTCGCGATGGGAGCATTCGACAATCCCACCGGGACGTCGGTTAAAATGCACATCTTCGTCAACGACAAAGGTGACTACTACGAGATTGCTGACGGGCTTCCGCAGCACGAATAAGGCGTAGGGGTGCAGTCAAGAACTCGACACGGAACCCTCCCCCAATCCCTACCGCATCAGCACCAGTTCCTCGGCCATGCTGGGGTGCAATGCCACGGTGGCGTCGAAGTCTGCCTTGGTTAGTTTTGCCTGCACGGCGATGGCCGCGGCCTGGAGGATTTCGGGTGCATCGGGGCCGATCATGTGGATGCCCAGCACGCGGTCCGTCCCGGCATCGACCACCAGCTTGTACAGCCCGCGTTCCGGGCGGCTGGCGAAGACGTTTTTCATCGGCCGGAAGTCAGAGGTGAACACCTTGATCGTGCCGTAACGGTTGCGGGCCTGTCCTTCGTTAAGGCCAACCGCGGCGATCGGCGGCTGCGAGAATACCGCGCTGGGGACCAGATCGTGATCGATCGAGCGCGGGTTGCCGCCAAACACGGTGTCGGCGAAGGCCTGCCCTTCACGGATCGCGATCGGGGTAAGCTGAACCCGGTTAGTCACATCGCCCACGGCGTAGATCGAATCGCAGCTGGTCTTGCTGAACGCATCGACCGGGATCTCCCCCTTCTTGCCCAGTTCGATCCCCGCATTTTCCAGCCCCAGTCCGGCGGTCTTGGGGGTGCGCCCGGTGGCGACCAGCACGATATCGGCGGGAAGCGGATCGTGATCCCCCGCAAAGACCATCAGCGATCCATCTGCCTGCTTTTCCACTTTGCGGATCGGGCTGTTGAACTTGTAATCGATCCCGCGCGCCAGGGTGATCTGCAGCAACCGGTCGCGCACCGCATCGTCATAGCCGCGCAGCAGTGTCTCGCTGCGGTTGACCACGGTGACGTGACAGCCGAGGGCATTGAATATCCCGGCAAATTCCATCGCGATATAGCCCGCGCCCTGGATCACCACGCGTTTGGGCAGTTCAGCCAGATGGAACACCTCGTTGGAGGTGATGCAGTGTTCGTTGCCGGGAAAGTCCGGCATCACCGGCCAGGCCCCCACCGCGATCAGGATATATTTCGCGGTCACTTCCCGCCCGGAGGCGAGTTTGACCGAATGCGGCCCGGCAACCACCGCGCGTTCGTGGAAATGGTCAACCTTGTTGTTGTCCAGCGTGGCGGTATAGGCGCTTTCCAGCCGGTCAACATCGCGCTGCACGGTATCGCGCAGCACCGCCCAGTCAAACTTCATCCCCTCAACGGTCCAGCCATAGTGCGACGCGTCCTGCAATTCCTCGGCAAAGTGCGATCCATAGACCAGCATCTTTTTGGGCACGCAGCCACGGATCACGCAGGTTCCGCCGATCCGGTGCTCCTCCGCCACCGCCACCCGCGCGCCGTATGACGCGGCAACCCGGCTGGCGCGCACGCCGCCCGATCCGGCACCGATCACGAAAAGGTCATAGTCAAACTCTGCCATGAAACGCTCCTGTTACCGGGGCGATATGGGGTGCCAGGTGCGGCTTTGCCAATCGGTTTTCGTGATGGAGATGATAGGTTCGGATTGTTTGTTTCTCGCAGAGACGCAGAGAAGAAAGGGGAGGCGCAGAGGTGATACGCCAAGCGCCGAAGGCGCTCTTTCAATCATACGTCTCGCCTGGCGCTGCACCGGAATTGTCAGGCGGCTTCGCCGACGGAGCCACCTCTCTGCGCCTCCCCTTTCTTCTCTGCGCCTCTGCGAGAACCCAAACTCCTCCACACCTCCGTGAGAACCCAAAAATTACGAAATCCCAGCCTCCGCCAGCAGCGCCTCGGTGCTGGGATCGAACTTGGCATCGCCCGCAACGATGGCCTTGGCGATTTCCTTGCCCAGTTCCACACCAAACTGGTCGAACGAGTTGATCTGCAGCATCACCCCGTTGGCGAAGGTGCGGTGTTCGTGAAATGCGATCAGCGCGCCCAGCGTTGCGGGGTTGATCTCGTCACACAGCATGGTCGCTGAGGGACGGTTACCCGGATAGGCCCGCGCCGGATCTTTCGCCGCGCGTCCGGCCATCAGCGCCGCGCCCTGTGCAAAGCAATTGGCCAGCAGGTTGCGGTGGTGATCGGGCGAAAGATCGTCCCCCGGCTGGATCGCTGCGATGAAATCCACCGGCAGCAGCACGGTGCCCTGATGGAGCAGCTGGAACACCGCGTGCTGGGCATCGGTCCCCACCCCGCCCCAGGTGATCGGCGCGGTTGGGCCGTCCACCGGCTGGCCATCAAGCATCACCGACTTGCCGTTCGATTCCATCTCAAGCTGCTGAAGATAGCTGGGGAGCAGCCGCAGCCGCTCGTCATAGGCAAAAACCGCGCGGGTCTGGCAGCCGCGCAGGTGCGTGTAATAGAGATCGGCAAAGGCCGCGCGCAGCGGCAGATTGGCCGCTCCGTCAGTCGCCAGGAAATGCCGATCCATAGCCGCCGCGCCGCCCAGAAATTCGGAAAACTCATCCCAGCCGATTGCCAGAGCGATCGGAAAGCCGATTGACGACCACAGCGAATAACGCCCGCCAACGCTTTCCGAAAACGGCAGGACGCGGGTTTCATCCACCCCCCATTCCACCGCCTTGTCAGGATAGGCCGTCAGCGCCACTACCCGGCCATAGGGATCGGCAACGCCATTGCTGCGCAGCCAGTCAAGCGTGGAGGCGGCATTGATCATGGTTTCGGTGGTGGTGAAGGTTTTTGACGCCACTGCGACCATGGTGGTGGCCGGATCGCAGGCACGGAATGCAGCTTCCAACGCCAGTCCGTCAATGTTGGAAACCACGTGAACGTCAACCATCGCCCCGTCGCGGGTCAGCGCATCAATCGCCAGCGCCGGGCCCAGCGCCGATCCGCCGATGCCGATATGAATCAGGTGCTTCACCTCGCCCAGCTTGCCCTGATGGATCGCCTCCACCAGGCCCTTCATCCGCAGGTGCAGCGCCTCTGCCTCTTCAACGCTTGATTCGCGTCCGACACCGCGTTGGGCGGTATGTTCCACCGCGCGGTCCTCGGTAATGTTGATATGATCGCCCGCGAACATGGCCGCGCGCCGCTGCGCAAATCCGGTTATCTCGGCCAGGGTTTCAAAGGCGGCGACATGGGCCGCATCCAGATGCGTCTTTGACCAGTCGAACCGGATGGCCCCGCCCGGCAAATCCAGCTTTTCGGAAAAGGCTTTCAACCGGTCCCCGGCCGCGAAAAGCTGTGCAAGTGTCGGCTTTTCAAGCGCCTTGAGCGCGGCCCATGCCTGGCTGGTCGAATCCGTCATCGTCTGCTCCCGTGGGGTGATTGCGCGAATGCTATGGCGCTGCGCACGGCGCAGGCCAAGCCGTGAAAACGTATCCAGAGCCGATAATTGCGCCTAGTGATATATTCATATAATACAGCTTACCCCTTGACGGCAGCCCGCCGCACCAACATGGACAGCGCCATGACCGATACGCCAAGCACCGCGCCCGCCGCCGAACCTGCCGCCACGCCAACCGCAGCGCCGGCCAAGCCTGCCAAGAAGGAGGACAGCTTCGCCGTGTTCCTGCTGAAGCTGGTGCTGTTCGTGGCGGTGTTCCGCAGCTTTTTTCTGGCCCCGTTCTATATCCCCAGCGAATCGATGCTGCCGCGGCTGCTGGTGGATGACTATCTGCTGCTGGCCAAATGGCCCTATGGCTATTCGCGCCGGTCATTGCCCTTCGGCCTTCCGCTGCTGCCCGAAAGCCGGATCTTCGCCCATCAGCCACAGCGCGGTGACGTGGTGGTGTTCAAGGCCCCGCCGATCGGTCAGGATGACTGGATCAAGCGGGTAATCGGCCTGCCCGGCGATACGGTGCAGATGAAGGACGGGGTGGTGTGGCTCAACGGGCAGGCGGTGCCCAAACAGCGGGTGGCCGATTTCGAATTGCCGGTGACGCCCAGCATGACCAAGGATCAGAACGGCAACCCCCGCCCCCCCTGCGCCTCACCGCAGTTTGAAGCGAAGCGGGCGGATGGCACCGACATCTGCCGCTATCCGCAATTCCGCGAAACGCTGCCCGGCGGAAAAAGCTACAACGTGCTCGATTTCGGGGCGCGGGAAAACGACAATACCGATCCGGTGGTCGTGCCCGAAGGTACGGTGTTCCTGATGGGCGACAACCGCGACAATTCGGCTGACAGCCGGGTGTCGTTCGATCGTGGCGGTCTGGGCGGCCCGGTGCCGCAGGACAACCTGCTGGGCCGCGCCACCGTGATGATGTTTTCCACCGATGGCAGCGCTGAATGGCTGAAGCCGTGGACCTGGTTCACCGCCGCGCG
>JAFEEX010000001.1:9448-97209 GCA_018240895.1 Pseudomonadota bacterium
CTGACCCACGGCAGCACCGGGGCGGCGCGCGATTATCAGCGGCTGGAATTTCTGGGTGACCGGGTGCTGGGCATGGTCATCGCCGATTGGCTTTACCAGCTTGAAAATGCTGACGAAGGGCGGCTGTCGCAGCGGCTCAACGCACTGGTCAGCCGGGCAACCTGCGCCGCTGTCGCCCGCTCTGTGGGGCTTGGCCAGCATATCCGCCTGGGCAAACAGGCGCGCGATGACGGCGGGATGGACAGCGAGAATATCCTGGGCGATGTGATGGAGGCGCTGATCGGGGCAAGCTTCGTGACCCAGGGTTTTGATGCCACCCGCGACCTGATCCGCCGCCTGTGGGCCGATGCGGTCAGCGGCAAGACCGGCCAGGCGAAACACCCCAAGTCAGCACTGCAGGAATGGGCCGCGGGCAACCGCCGCAAGGTTCCCGAATACCGCCTGATTGACCGTTCCGGACCGGACCACGCCGCCCGCTTCACCGTTGCGGTCAGCATCAACGGCGTGGGCAAGGCCGAGGCCACCGGCGGCTCCATGCGCGAGGCTGAAACCGCCGCGGCAGAAGCATTCATGAAGAGGTTTGGGTGAGGTATCGCACAAACCTTGCCATCCCCGTCCGTCCTGAGCCTGTCGAAGGACTGCCCTTGTTCTTCGCGGCATAGCATGGCGTTCTGGACCTATATGCTGCACTGCCGCGGCGGATACCTCTACATCGGTCACACGGATGATCTTGAGCGCCGGATTGCCGAGCATCAAACAGGACACTATCCAGGATTTACCGCCGATCACCAGCCGGTTGAACTGGTTTGGTCGGACCAGTTCCAGCACCGCGAGGACGCAAAGGCGGCCGAAAAGAAGTTGAAAGGTTGGTCGAGGGCCAAGAAGTTGGCATTGATCCGGGGAGATTGGGCGCGCATCTCGGCCTTGGCCAAGAAAAAGAGCAGCCCTTCGACAGGCTCAGGGCGGACGGATTTGGGCCAGTGATTTTGGATAAGTGATTATGGATACCAGCAACACCCCCCATTGCGGCCTTGTAGCAGTCCTCGGCGCGCCCAACGCGGGTAAGTCCACGCTGGTCAATGCGCTGGTCGGCCAGAAGGTGGCGATCGTTTCGGCCAAGGCGCAGACCACCCGCGCCCGGCTGATGGGAATCGCGCTGGAGGGCGATACGCAGATCATCCTGGCTGATACCCCCGGCCTGTTCGCGCCGAAGCGCCGGCTTGACCGGGCGATGGTGAGCGCCGCCTGGGAAGGCGCGGTTGAGGCCGATGCGATCCTGCTGGTTGTCGATGGCCGCAAAAAAAAGCGCGACTATCTTGAACCGATCCTTGAAAGCCTGAAAGGCCGGCCCGAGCGAAAGATCCTGGTGCTCAACAAGGTTGATGAAACCGCCAAGGAACCCCTGCTGATCGCCGCGCAGGAACTCGCCGGGGATGGCCAGTTTGCCGAGGTGTTCTTCGTTTCCGCCCTGACTGGCGACGGCGTGCCCGAACTGAAGGCGCGGCTGGCCCGGTTGATGCCCGAGGGGCCATGGCACTACCCCGAGGATCAGGTTTCCGACGCCAGCGAACGCCTGCTCGCCTGCGAGATCACCCGCGAACAGCTTTACCGCCAGCTTCACGACGAATTGCCCTATGACAGCGTGGTCCGGCCCGAAAGCTACACCGCGCGCAAGGACGGCTCGGTGGAAATCCACCAGCAGATCGTCATCGCCCGCGATAGCCAGAAGGGCATCGTGCTGGGCAAGGGCGGCTCAAAACTGAAAGCTATTGGCGAGGCTGCGCGCAAGGAACTGGCCGACCTGCTGGGCGTCAAGGTCCACCTGTTCCTCCACGTCAAGGTTGACGAGCGCTGGAGCGAGGACAAGGAAATCTACGAGGAACTCGGGCTGGACTGGGTGCGATAGCCCGCCGGCAAATTCGGAAGCTGAATTCGGGGGAGCTATCTGGATTTATCGGCTGCAAGCGGTCTTGCCGGATACGAAAGTATGGCGGTTGCTTCCCCCCGAAGGAAATAAACGCCAACTTGTTTCAGGGTCCATCGTGCCCCACAGACCTTCACTCGCCGCAGCGTGATGGGTGCTGAAACACGTTCGACATGACGAGTTGAAGACCATTCCCGCCATTCAACGGATCACCAACCAGTCCCGGAAGCGATCGTTGGGTCAGGTCGAACCTGTCCACGCGCCCTAACCGCTTACCGGCCGCAGTGCCGAATCGCGCATCCGCCAGTAGCCCAGTGCGATCAGAGCGGCGAACAGCACCAATCCCGCAGGCACGGCCCAGGTGCCGCCATGCACTACTGCCAGGGCATCAGGGTTGTTGGTCTTGGCGACGATACCGGCATAAATCACGTTGAACAGGCTATCACCCACGATCATGCCGGTGGCGGTCAGCACGCCCATTCGTTCTGCAAATTCCGGATCGCGCTGGCGCGTGGCCCAGCGGTTATAGAAATGGCCCAGCACCGCGCCAAGCACCACCAGCGCGGTGACGTCCATCGGCAGGTACATCCCCATCCCAACCGCCAGCGGCGGCAGGGAACCGCGCCCGGTGCGCTTCAGCACCTCGTCAATGGCCACCACCACCGCGCCGATCAGCGCGCCGGACCCGATCAGGTTCCAGTCAAGACTGCCGCCAAGCACCCCCTGGGCGATGGCAGAGATCAGCGCGGCCTGCGGCGCGGCCAGGGCATTGGCCCCTGCCCCCGGCGCGCCTTGAAACCCGAAGGTCTGGTTAAGCAGTGTCAGGATCGGCGGGATCACCACCGCGCCGAAGGCCACGCCCAGGATCAGCGCAACCTGTTGCCGCCACGGCGTTGCGCCAACCAGTTGCCCGGTCTTGAGATCCTGCAGATTATCATTGGAAATCGTCGCCACGCCGAACACGATCGCGGTGACGAACAGGGCAAAGGCCACCAGGGCCTTGGTCGAATCCGCATCCAGTCCGCGCCCGAACAGCCCAAGCAAAAGCAATGAAATCCCCAGCGATGAGAGTATCCCCACCCCCGAAATCGGGCTGTTCGATGCGCCGATCAGCCCCGCCATATAACCGCACACCGATGCAATCACGATGCCCGCGACCAGCACATAGGCAACCGAGGCGATCAGCGTCATCCCCAGCTTGCCAGAGACAGGACCTCCCGCAGCGAAATCGGCCAGCAACAGCGCGATTGGCACCATCAGCGCCAGGATTGTTCCGCCAACGATCCCGATCGGCAGGTCACGCTCGGTCAGTTCAAGCGTTTCCATATTGCCCGACGCCTTGCGCGCGCGGTCAGCGGCCAGCGCTGCGGTAATCCCGCGGGCGATCGGGCCGATTACCTTGAGCAGGGTCCAGATCGCCGCGACGCCGATGGTGCCCGCACCGATGAAGCGGACCTTCTGGCGAAACACGGTCGACACGAAATCGCCCAGTTCGGTCCCCGACGGAGCGATGCCTGCCGTCAGATGGGGCAGGATGACAAAATAGCTCAGGACGATACCGATCAGCATGGCTATTCCCACCGCCAGCCCGACCAGATGGCCCACGCCAACCAGCGCCAGCGACAGCGAGGTTGAAACAAAGGTGGCGCCAGAACCAAGGCGAAAAACCTTGTCAGCGCCCTCTGCCACCAGCTTCATCTTGGCGAGCAGCGGATAGGCCGCGGACATGGCGGTGCCCAGCACCACCGCAGCCAGCCCGCGGCGGTTTTCCTCCACCCCGCCAACCCCGGCACCAACCTTTAGCACTTCGGCAGCCGCAACGCCCTCAGGATAGGGCAGGTCCGATCCGGTCACCAGCGCGCGGCGCAGCGGCACAGAATACATCACCCCCAGCACCCCGCCGATGGCGATCACCGCGACCGATTCCCAATAGGGAAAGCCGGTCCACCAGCCCACCATGATCAGCCCGGGCAGAACAAAGACAATTGCCGACAAGGTTCCGGCCGAACTGGCGATGGTTTGAACGATGTTGTTTTCCTGAATCGTCGCCCCGGAAAAGAACCTCAGGATGGCCATGGAAATCACCGCGGCGGGAATGGAGGTGGCGAAAGTCAGCCCGACCCGCAGCCCCAGATAGACGTTGGCGGCGGTGAAAAGGACAGTCAGCAACGCCCCCAGCACGATCCCCCGCAGGGTGAGTTCTCTGGCGCTGGCAGGTATGGTCATGGCTGTGTTCCGTGCATTGTGACCGGGCCGGTGTGGCAGGTTTTGCACCGGTAGCAAATGGGGGAAACGCAGCGCGGTGGGCGGAACGCAAGTGCAGTGGGAGCAACCCCGGGAGCGATGGCGCGGCAAAGATTTCGATCTATGCTCGCCCGGCAGCCGGAACTAGGCTAACCTGATTTCAAGCGGCCGGGGCCGTATCATTTGCAAGGAGAGGAATGCCTGATGGGCGAAGCTGTCTATCCCGTGCCCGCCGAGTGGGCCAGGACCGCTCAGATTGATGAAACGCGCTACAACGAAATGTATCATCATTCTGTTGAGGATCCCGACAGCTTCTGGCGTGCAGAGGCCGCTCGGCTGGACTGGATCAAGCCCTTTACCCAGGTCAAGGAAACCAGCTTTCACGAAGCCGATTTCGGCATCCGCTGGTTTGGCGACGGCACGCTTAACCTTTCGACCAATGCGCTTGACCGGCACCTGGCCGAGCGCGGCGACACGGTGGCGATCATCTGGGAGCCGGACAGCCCCGATAGCCCGGTCCGCAAGCTGACCTACCGTGAGCTTCACGCCGAAACCTGCCGCTTTGCCAACCTGCTGAAGGCGCGCGGAGTGAAGAAGGGTGATCGGGTGACGATCTATCTGCCAATGGTGCCCGAGGCGGCGGTGGCCATGCTGGCCTGCGCGCGGATCGGCGCAATCCATTCGATTGTCTTTGCCGGGTTCAGCCCGGATTCGCTCGCCAGCCGGATAGAGGATTGCGACAGCACCGTGGTCCTCACCGCCGATGAGGGGCTGCGCGGCGGCAAACGGGTGCCGCTGAAGGCCAATGTCGACGCGGCGCTGGTGAACCTGCCCGCGGTTGAAACGGTGATCGTGCTGAAACACACCGGCGGCAGCGTAGCGATGAAGGAAGGCCGCGACATCGATTGGCATGAAGGCATCGCTGCGCAAAGCGCCGATTGCCAGCCCGAGGAAATGAACGCGGAAGATCCGCTGTTTGTTCTCTACACCTCAGGATCAACCGGAAAGCCGAAGGGCGTGCTGCACACCACCGGGGGCTATGGCGTTTGGGCGGCGATGACGCACGAATATGTGTTCGATTACCGCCCCGGCCAGATATTCTGGTGCAGCGCCGATGTGGGCTGGGTCACCGGTCACAGCTACATCGTCTATGGCCCGCTGATGAACGGCGCGACCACGCTGATGTTTGAAGGCGTACCCAACTATCCCGACGCCAGCCGTTTCTGGCAGGTGATCGACAAGCATCAGGTAGAGATCTTCTACACCGCGCCGACCGCGCTGCGCGCCCTGATGCGAGAGGGCGATGACTATGTCACCCGAACCAGCCGCAAAAGCCTGCGGCTGCTGGGATCGGTGGGCGAGCCGATCAATCCCGAAGCGTGGGAATGGTATCACCGCGTGGTTGGCGAGCACCGCTGCCCGATCGTCGATACCTGGTGGCAGACCGAGACCGGCGGGATGATGATCAGCCCGCTGCCGGGCGCAACCGCGCTGAAGCCCGGTTCGGCAACTAAGCCGTTCTTCGGAGTGCAGCCAATGCTGGTCGACAACGAAGGCGTTGAAATTCATGGCGCGGGCGATGGCTGTCTGGCGATCAGGGATTCCTGGCCCGGCCAGATGCGCACCGTCTGGGGCGATCATGATCGCTTTTTCCAGACCTATTTCAGCACCTTCAAGGGGCTCTATTTCACCGGCGACGGCTGCCGCCGGGACGAGGACGGATATTACTGGATAACCGGGCGGATCGACGATGTGATCAACGTATCGGGCCACCGGATGGGCACGGCGGAAATCGAAAGCGCGCTGGTCGCTCACCCCAAGGTGGCCGAAGCCGCCGTGGTCGGGATGCCGCACGACATCAAGGGCCAGGGCATCTATGCCTTCGTCACCACCAATGCCGATGTCGAGCCGGACGAGGTCCTGCGCAAGGAGCTTGTGCAGTGGGTGCGCCGCGAAATCGGACCGATCGCCACCCCCGACGTGATCCAGTTTGCGCCGGGCCTGCCCAAGACCCGATCGGGCAAGATCATGCGCCGGATCCTGCGCAAGATCGGCGAAAACGATCTTGGCAACCTGGGGGATACCTCAACCCTGGCCGATCCCTCGGTTGTAGATCATCTGCTCGCCAACCGGCCAAGTCTGGCGACGGCTTGATATCCGATGTCCTGACCACGCGGGGCATTTGCGCTCAAGCCTGACTGCTTTTGGTAAGGGCACAATGTTGGTTCCGCGTATCGCGGACCGCTTTTGACCGATCGCAGTGTCGCTCGGCCAAAAGCGGCTCCGTCACGGTGGGTCAAATTTGCCGCAGGCTCTGTAAGTTTCGGCTTCGCCGCCTTATCTGAAGACGGAGGCACGGCCTGACACCGCCGCTCGCCGATTTCACCAGCCAGCCGGCCGGCCGGAGCAAGGCACAGGATGACCCTCATTGCATCAAATGCAGAAACGCTTTGGACAAGGGTCCGCGCCTGCACGCTGTGCGTTGATCTTCCGCTTGGGCCAAGGCCGATATTCCAGGCCGATCCGCGCGCGCGGATATTGATTGCCAGTCAGGCGCCGGGGCGGCGCGCCCATGGCAGCGGCGTGCCGTTTGACGATCCTTCGGGCGAGCGGCTGCGCGGCTGGCTGGGGGTGGATGCTGCCACCTTCTATGACCCCGCCCGCTTCGCAATCGTGCCCGTGGGGCTATGCTATCCGGGCAAGGGCGCAAGCGGAGACCTGCCGCCGGTACGCGCCTGCGCCCGCCAGTGGCGCGCGGCAATGTTGGCCGAACTGCCGGAAATAGCCCTGACCGTCGTGGTGGGCCACCATGCCGCTGCGTGGCACGTCCCCGGCTTTTCCGGATCGCTGACAGCGCTGGTGCAGCGCGGACTGGACGCCGGCAGCGGCCTGATCGTGCTCCCCCACCCCAGCCCGCGCAACAACGGCTGGTTCAAAGCCAACCCGTGGTTCGATGCCGAGATCGTTCCGGCCCTGCGCGCCGCCGTGCAGGCCGCAAGCGGCTAATCCGCCGCCACCGGCAGATAGACCGCGCTGGCGTCGTTCCCGCCCCAATGCACCGTCTGCGTCGCCCTGGCATAGTCACCCGGCTTGGCATCCATGATCGATGGTACCCAGGTTTGCGGGTTGCGGTCATACAGCGGGAACAGGCTTGACTGGATCTGGACCATGATCCGGTGGCCCGGCAGGAACACATGGTTCACATTGGGCAGCGACCAGCCGAAGCTGTAAGTCTTGCCGGGTTCCAGCGGCGCGGGCGTGGAAAACCCGTGAACATAGCGCCCGCGGAAAATCTCTATGCCGATCCCCAGTTGATAGCCGGCCATGGCCGGATTCGCGCTGTTTTCCTGCGGATAAACGTCGATCAGCTTGACCACCCAGTCGCTGTCCTGCCCGCTGGTCGCGGCGCGCAGATCAACCCGGGGCGCGCCCTTGATGTGGACCGGCTTGTCCAGCACCGGCCCGGCATAGGTCAGCACGTCAGTGCGCCCATCGACAAAGCGCTGGTCCTGAACCAGCCAGGTGCGCCAGGCATCGCCGTCCATATGGACCGGGCGCGGAATGAACGGCACCGGCTTGGCCGGATCGGAAACATAGTCATCCGCGCCCGCCGCCGCGGGTTTGCTCCAGCTCAGCGTGCCCTTGCCGGCCAGATAGAGCGGGGTTTCGGCACCCGCCGGCCATTTCGCATCAGTTTCCCAGCGGTTGGCGCCCGTGGCATAGGTGACGGCGGCGGGCATCGGCTGGCACGGCGCGGCCTGGGTCTTCAGCCGGCAATCGAAAAACGGCTTGATCCAGTTCAGCCGGAATTGCAGCCCGGTATCGCCTTCAAACTTGAGTGGACCAAGGGCGAAACCTTCATAATTTGCGCCCGAATGCCGCCATGGCCCGATCCCCAGCGTGATCGGCGCATCGGGCTGCGCGGCTTTCACCGCCTGAAACACGTGCGGCGCGCCATAGCTGTCTTCCTGATCCCACTGCCCCAGCATCACCAGCGTCGGCACGGTCAGCTTGCGCGCGGCCAGTAGCTTGTCCACCGCCTGCCCCTGCCAAAAGGCATCGTAAGCGGGATGGTCCAGGATCTTCCGCACAGTCGGAAGCTGATCGATCCCCCATTTGCGGGCATAGTCCCCGGCAGACCCGCCATCGAGGTAAGCGGTGTATTCATCGCCGCCGCCCTTGGGCACATCGCCGCCGCCCTTCTCCACCGTCTGGCCCAGATCATAGTCAAAGCCAAAAGTGCGGAACGCGCCGTTGTGGAACCAGTCATCCCCCATCCAGCCATCGACCATGGGTGATTGCGGCACCGCGGCCTTCAATGCGGGATGCGGGTCAATCAGTGCCATCAATGATGTGAAGCCGAGATAGGATGAACCGATTATCCCCACCTTGTCATTGCTTTCGGGCAGGTTCTTCACCAGCCAGGCGATAGTGTCATAGGCATCGGTGGCATGATCAACCTTGGTCTTGTTCAGCGGCCCGCGCAGCGGCCGGGTCATCACATAGTCGCCTTGCGACTTGCCCAGCCCGCGCACGTCCTGATAAACCCGGATATAGCCATCGTTGACGAACGGCGCGTCCATCACCGGCAGGATTTCCTCGATTCTCTGACTGCGGTTGCGAGAGGTTGACCGGCTGGCATCATAGGGCGTGCGGCTGAGCAGGACCGGGGCGTCCTTCGTACCCTTGCGATAGACGATCACCGTGAACAGCTTCACCCCGTCGCGCATCGGCACCATCACCTCGCGCCGGACATAGTCCGCCTCGGGCCGGACCCAGTCATAGCTCTTGACCTTGTCATTGGTCATCGGATCAAGCGGGGCAGCGGTCTGGGCGGCCAGCGGCGCGGCGGCCAGCACGGACAAGACCAGCCCGGCGGGAAGGAAGGGGCGCATCGGTTTCTCCACTAAATGATTGCTGCCAAGGCTAGCAGCTTTGATACGCTTGTTAAGGGCGGCGGCGCGGCTATTCTGCAAACGACAGGAGAGAAACGATGCGCGCAGTGGAAGCCTTTTTCGAAAAGACCGGCGGCCCCGAGGTGATCCAGTGGCGCGAGGTTGATCTGCCCGCCCCCGGCCCGGGCGAGGTGCTGCTGCGCCAGCAGGCGGTCGGCCTCAATTACATCGACACCTATTTCCGCACCGGGCTTTATCCCAGCGCGCTGCCCGCCGGTCTGGGCTTTGAAGCCGCCGGGGTGATCGAGGCGGTGGGCGCAGGCGTTGCCGATTTGAAACCGGGGGACAGGGTAGCCTATTCGGGCAACCCCGGCGCCTATGCCAGTGCGCGGATCGTTCCCGCCGCCGCGCTGTTCGCGCTGCCCGAGGGGATCTCGGCCGAAATCGCCGCCGCCGCGCTGCTGAAGGGCGCGACCACTGAATTCCTGGCCGAACGCTGCGCGCCGCTGGGTCCGGGCGAATGGGCGCTGGTTCCGGCGGCGGCGGGCGGCGTTGGCCTGCTGCTGGTGCAATGGCTAACGGCGCGCGGCGTCAGGGTGATTGGCACTGTCGGCAGCCCGGACAAGGCCGCGCTGGCCAGCGGCGCTGGGGCGGAACTGGTGCTTGACAGCGCCGATCCCGATCTTGCCGCCAAGGTCCGCGAGGCGACTGGGGGTAACGGGGTGCGCGTATCCTATGACGGCGTCGGCGCGGCGACCTGGACCGCCTCGCTCGCCTCGCTCGCCCGGCGCGGCACGCTGGTCAGCTTCGGCAATGCCGGCGGCGCGGTTACGGGGGTCAACCTTGGCGTGCTTGCCCAGCACGGGTCGCTCTATGTCACCCGCCCAACCATGTTCGACTATTACCGCGAACCCGCCGAACGCGCGGCAGGCGCAGCCAAACTGTGGGAAATGATCACCAGCGGCAAGGTCAAGGTTACGGTCGGCCAGACCTACCCACTGAGCGAAGCAGCCCAGGCGCACCGCGACCTGGAGGCGCGGAAAACGACAGGATCGACGCTGTTGCTGCCGTAATCGGAATGGAACACCCGTGCTTCATCGCTAGTGACAGGGATCGAACCCGCACCCGTTTCCGGGATCACTGTAGTGATACGTCTACCAATTCCGTCACACTAGCGGTGAACGCTTAGCAGGTTATCCAACCCGCCCGAACCAGATTACGTGGCGCGGGCCTTTGCCCTTGCCGTTTGCGTCAACGCGGGCGCGGACCTCGACTTCTTCCACGGCGAAGCCGACGCTTTCCAGGCGGCGGGTGAAGGCCCTATCTGGAAAGGCTGACCACACTGCCAGCACCCCGCCCGGCACCAGCGCGCGGCGGGCGTTGTGGAGGCCGCTTTTGGAATAGATCCGGTTGTTATCAGCGCGGACCAGCCCATCGGGGCCATTGTCAACATCAAGCAGGATCGCATCGTAAGGTTCCGGCGCGAGCAGCATGACATCGGCGACATCATCCATCTTGAGGGTCACGCGCGGATCGTCAAGACAGCCCTGCGCCACCCCGGCCATCGGTCCTTTTGCCCAGGCGATGATCTCTGGCACCAGTTCGACAACGGTCGCATGGCCGCGCTGGCCCAGCCGCGCCAGCGCCGCGCGCAGGGTGAAGCCCATGCCATATCCACCGATCAGCAGACGAGGCGCGGGCCGGTCCTTCAGCCGGTCAAGCGTCAGATTGGCCAAGGCTTCTTCCGAACCGCGCATCCGCGTGGACATCAATTCGTTGTGGCCCAGCACGATCATGAAATCGCGATCGTGAGCGAAAAGCTTCAGCTCCTCGCCCCCGGGAACCCGTGCTGTGCCGAGCAGTTGGCGGGTGATCATGGCCAAACGATCCGCGCTGCCCCAAGCCCGTCTGCCCCGAACCTGCTGAGGGGCTGCCCTTCTTGTGCCTGCGCCCAGCGGCGCGAAAAAGAAGTGCAGTGCTTCGACAGGCTCAGCACGGACGGATAAAGGGCCTTCACGCCGCGCGCTGGGCGCGATCGACCGCTTCGGCGTTGAGCATATCGGCCAGCAGGAACGCGAGTTCGATCGATTGCGCCGCGTTTAGCCGCGGATCGCAATGGGTGTGATAGCGGTCAGCCAGCGCCGCGTCCGAAATCGCCACAGCGCCGCCGACGCATTCGGTCACGTCTTGCCCGGTCATCTCGATGTGGATGCCGCCAGCGTGAGTACCCTCGGCGCGGTGAACGGCGAAGAACCCGCGCACCTCACGCAAAATCCTGTCGAAAGGCCGGGTCTTGTACCCGCTTTCCGCTTTGATCACGTTGCCGTGCATCGGATCGCAGGACCAGACCACCGGATGCCCTTCGCGCTTTACCGCACGAACCAGCGGGGCAAGGCCCGCCTCAACCTTGTCATCGCCAAAGCGGCTGATCAGGGTAATCCGCCCCGCCTCTCGCCCCGGATTAAGCAGATCGAGCTGGCGCAGCAATTCATCGGGCGACAAGCTTGGCCCGCATTTGAAGCCCAGCGGATTGCCCACCCCGCGCAGGTATTCGACGTGAGCCGACCCTTCAAACCGGGTGCGATCGCCGATCCACAACATATGCGCAGAGGTGTCGTACCATTCCCCGGTCAGCGAATCCTGGCGGGTCATCGCCTGTTCGTAAGGCAGGTGCAGCGCCTCGTGGCTGGTGAAGAAGCTGGTGCCCTTAAGCTGCGGCACGGTCTGCGGATCAATCCCGCAGGCTTCCATGAAGTCCAGCGCTTCGCCAATCCGGTCAGCGGTCTGGGCAAAGCGATCAGCCCAGGGGCTGCGGCCCATGAAATCAAGCGTCCACTGGTGGACCTGACGCAGGTTGGCATAGCCGCCGTTGGCGAAGGCGCGCAGCAGGTTGAGCGTCGCCGCCGACTGGGAATAGCCCTGGAGCAACCGCTGGGGATCGGGAATACGCGCTTCGGGCGTGAATTCGATGCCGTTGATGTTGTCACCCAGATAGCTGGGCAGTTCCACCCCGCCCTGCACCTCAACCGCCGATGAGCGCGGCTTGGCGAACTGGCCGGCCATGCGCCCAACCTTGACCACCGGCTGCTTGCTGGCAAAGGTCAGCACCACCGCCATCTGCAACAGCACGCGAAAGGTATCGCGGATGTTGTTGGGGTGGAACTCGGCAAAACTTTCCGCGCAGTCCCCGCCCTGAAGCAGAAAGCCCTTGCCCGCCGCCACATCGGCCAGATCCGCCTTCAGCGCGCGCGCCTCGCCCGCGAAAACCAGCGGGGGAAACGATGTCAGCGTATCCGTAACCTTGGCCAGCGCCGCGGCGTCGGGATAGGACGGCAGGTGCCGCGCCTCTTGCGCCTTCCAGCTTTCAGGGGTCCAGGTACGGGTCACTTCATGCGCTCCTGCTATGGGCCTGCTATAGGCAATGGCTGGGCATTTGGGCCGCCCGCCTTTCAGATACAAGGCGCGCGCCATAGACCGCCCGCACCGGGAATGCAAAGTTGGAAAAGCCGATCGCTGCAATCGCGCAATTTTGTTGCAGCTGAAACGATCAGCGCCCCGCCCCTGGCAGCCTTGTGCCCACTGGTAATTCGGTTGCCAGCTTTTGCCCGGCCGGGATCACCGCCAGCCGCCAGCTTGACCCGGGCTTCAGGTATTTCGCCGCCAGGGCCTGCATCGCTTGCGGCGTGGTCCGCGTCATATCGGGCAGCAAACTGCGCAGCGAGGAAAATTTGCGCTGATCCTCCGTCGCCCCTTCAAGCTGGCTCATGAAGAACGCGCTGGAGGTATAGGCGCGGGTAAGCTGCTGCTTCAACGGCTCGGTCACACGGGCCAGTTCATCGGCGCTTGGCGGACGGGCGATCAGTTCGCTGGCGATCTCATCCGCTGTGGCGAAGAATACCGGCACCGCCTTGGGCTGAAGCTGCGCCATGGCCACTATCGCCCCGCCATTGCCAAGATCGGCCGGCCAGGAATTATAGACCTGCGGCGAATAGCTGGCCCCCAGCTTTTCACGCATGGCATCAAGCAGGCGGTTGGAAAACACCTGAGCCAGGATTTCAAGCTGGCGGCTTTCGGTGATGCCAGCCATGCCGCCGCCGGTCGGCCAGTTGATAACCGCGGCAGCCTGCCCCGGATCGCCGCGGTGTTCCAGCACGATCGGCCCCGGCGAAGCGGGCATATCCGGGAAGGTTGCCTTGGCAAGCCCGGCCGGAAGCGGCTTTCGCGGCGCGAGCGCGCCAAAGGTTTTTTCAAGCGCGCTGACCGCCTGGGCGCGGTCAAAATCGCCGAACACCTGCAGTTCGATCGGTCCTTCCTGCAGGACAGGTTCCCACACCTGGCGAAAGCCCTTGACCGTCGCCGCCTCAACCTCTTGCGGGGTGGCTGTGCGGAACCGCCCGTCCCGGCCATGCTGATAGTAGCCAAGATCGCGCTGGATCACGCCCTGCGGAGAAGTGGCATAGCTTTCATACTGCAGCTTCGCCGCAGCCTTGGCGCGCAGCACCGGGTTGGCGTCCCAGCGCGGCATGGCGAACTTTGCGGCAAACAGATAAAGCTGATCGGCCAGATCGGCCCCGCGGGTATTGGCGCTGAACTGGAACGCGGTGTCCTCGATCGCAAAATCGAAGCCCATCTTGCGCCCGGTCGAAATCCGGTCAAGCTCCTCCTGCCCCAGCGATCCTTCGCCCGATCCGACCAGCGCCATATCGCCCAGCGCGATATAGGCCGCATCGCCGGATTGGAACGTGCGGTAGCCCGCGCCAAAGCGCACCTTTACCGTAACCCGTCCAGGCTCATCCACGGTCGGCCAGAACAGCACCTTGATGCCGTTTGACAGTTCAAGCTGCTCAATCTCCAGCACGGTGGTCGGCGTGGCGGAAGCAACCTTGCCCGGGGTGCCGATTGGCGGCAGATCCGCAAAGGAAATCGGCTTGCTGTCCAGCCGCGCCTTGTCATCCGCCTTGACGGGAGCCGCCAGCGCCAGCTTGAGCGCCGCCGCGTCAGCCTCGCCCGCCTTGGGCGTTACATAGATACCGCGCGTCACGGTGCCGGTGAACAGGCGGTGCGTATGATCGAGCACGGCCTGCGGCGTGAACAGCGGGCGCGAGCGATTGAAGATGTCCAGCACCGTTTCGGGCGCGGCCACAGTCTCACGGATATCGAGCGCGGTGACAATGTCATCAGCCAGCTTTGCACCCGGCTGCAACCGGCGCTGCTCGACCGTGCTTTCAAAGGCGACGTTCATTTCCGCCACCTCGCGGTCAATCTCGTCCTGACTGGGTGCACTCGCCAACGCATCGGCAATCACGCCGCGCACATCGGCAAGGGCTTTTTTCCAGTTTTCGCCCAGCGGGGTGATCGAAACGAAGGTGGCATCGGCGCTGCGGCTGATCTTTTCCTGGCTGACCTGGGCGGCAAGGAAAGAACCGCCGCCGCGCGCACGCGCTTCCAGCCGCCGGTTGATGATCGCCTGGGCCAGCGAATCCACCATGATCCCCTGGTTGTAGATCACCGTATCGTGGACCTGCCGCCACGGACGCATCACGGTATAAGTGATGCCGCGCGGCACGTCGGGTTCAACCACCACCCGCGTTTCGCCCACCCCGTCCGCGCCGCTGCCCGCCGGCAGAACCGGATCACCAAAGGACGGTGCAGGGACTGGCTTGCCAGTGCCCTTCCAATCCCCGAAATATTTGCGGACCAGCGCGGCCAGTTGCGCCGGATCGGCATCACCAGATACCACGATCACTGCATTTTCGGGGCGATACCAGCGCGCATGGAACGCGCGTACTGACGCTTGATTGGCGGCCTGCAGTGTTTCAGTGGTGCCGATCACCGGGCGCGCGGCCAGCATCTGCCCCGCAAACAGCGTTTGCTGGGTCGCATAGGTCAGGCGTTCTGCCATGCCGCCGCGTTCACGTTTTTCAGCCAGCACGATCGGCACGTCGGTCCGTACATTGGCCTCGCTCAGCGTCGGGGCAATCATCATGCCTGACAGCAGGCGGAAACTTTCATCCAGCGAAGCAGCCGTGGCCCCCGGCAGATCGAGCTTGAAGGTGGTGCTTACCGGGCTCGTTTCGGCATTGGTGTCACTGCCAAAGGTTGCGCCCAGCCGCTGAAAGGCGGGAATCGCCTCGCCATCGCCAAGGTATCGGGACTGGCGGAAGACCATGTGTTCCAGCAAGTGGGCATAGCCCCGCTCGCTGTCGGTTTCATACAGCGATCCGGCATCGATGCGGATGCGGATTGAAACCTGGCCCGGTGGCACTCCGTTGCGGCGCACCGCATAGCGCAGCCCGTTGGGCAATTCGCCAAACACCCATTCCTTGTCGTGCGGAATGTCGCTGCCGCGATAGAGCCAGGGGTCGGCATTGGCAGAAGCCGCTGCGGTTTGCGCCGCCGGCTTGGCTGCGGGCTTCGCCACGGCCGGCTGGGCCAGCAGGACGGCGGCGGAAAGGACTGAGGCGAAGCGGCACGCGGTGCGGAATTTGGGACGCATGGCCGGGGGTATAGGAAGAGCTTTCCTGAAGGGCCAGTGAATAGCGCCGGTTAACGCTTTGTGGCTGCGGATGCCGGTGCGGGCAGCAATTCCACCTGGAACACCAGATCCGAATTGGCCGGAATAGGCCCCGCTGTCTTGTCACCATATCCCATGGCCGCAGGAATACACAGGCGATAGATCGATCCGGCGGGCATCAGCGCGAGTCCTTCCGAAAACCCGGGGATCACCTGGTTCAGCCCGAACGATGCCCCGGTCGCCTGATCGAACACTTCACCCGTTGCAGCCAGGTAGCCGATGTAGTTGACCGTCACGGTCGCACCGCCCGCCGGCTTTGGCCCCGTCGCCGCGCGCAGTTCGCGGTAGCCCAGCCCCGAAGCGGTCCTGGCGGTGCACAGCCGCTGCTCCGCCGGGATGATCTGCCTTAGCGGCAGGGGAATGATGTGGGCGGAGCTTCTTGCAGCCACCGGCTTGCGCTGCGCAGGCTTGGCAGCCAGGGCGGCGGTGGCGCAAAGGCCCAGCACGGCGGCGAGTGTCAGGTGGCGGGCGGTCAGGTGGTTTATCATCGCCGCGTCTATAGGCACGGCGCAGGGGCTTGACCAGTGCCGAGCGGTGCGCGCGGAGGCGCTTTCCCCTTGACCGTTCAGGCACGGCACCTACATCCCCTGAGCCATGTTTATAGAGACTGAAACAACGCCCAACCCGGCAACGCTGAAATTCCTGCCCGGTGAACCGGTGATGGAAACCGGAACCCGCGAATTTCGCAACGATGAAGAGGCTGCCGCCTCTCCCCTTGCGGCGGCGCTGTTCGATCTGGGTGACGTTACAGGCGTGTTCTATGGCCGGGACTTCATTTCGGTAACCGCTGCGCCCGGCGTTGAATGGGCCGGATTGAAGCCGCAGGTCGTTGCCATGCTGCTGGATCACTTCGTCACCGGCGCGCCGCTGTTTACCGGGCCTGATGCCAGCGGCATTACCGTTCCTGCTGACGAGGACCACTTCGATGACGATCCCGCCGATGCCGATGTCGTGGCGCAGATCAAGGAACTGATCGACACCCGCGTTCGCCCGGCCGTGGCCAATGATGGCGGCGACATAGTCTATCGCGGTTTTCACGAAGGCGTGGTCTATCTGACCATGCACGGCGCCTGTTCGGGCTGCCCGTCATCCACGGCGACGCTGAAGAACGGGATCGAGACGCTGCTGAAGCACTACGTCCCGGAAGTCACAGAGGTTCGCGCTGCCTGAAGGCGCAGGCCCAATTCCGTACATTCATCGTTCCGTACATTCGTAAAACAGGGAATTCTCCGCGCATGAGCCAGCCGCTTTCCGACGCCGCACTCGATCAACTGTTCCGCACCGCGCGCACCTATAACGGGTATCTCGACAAGCCGGTTTCCACCCAGCAGCTTCACGCAATCTGGGATCTGATGAAAATGGGGCCAACCAGCGCCAACCAGCTTCCCGCACGGCTGATCTGGTGCACCACGGACGAAGCCAAGCAGAAACTTGCGGCCTGCTCGATGCCGGCCAATGGCGAAAAGATCCTGAAAGCGCCGGTTTCGGTGATCATCGCGCGTGACACCGATTTCCACGAGCACCTGCCCGAACTGTTCCCCCACACCGACGCGCGGGCGTGGTTTGTGGGCAATGATGATCTGCGCGAAAAGTCATCGTTCCTCAACGCGACGTTGCAGGGTGCCTATTTCATCATGGCGGCGCGGGCGCTGGGGCTTGATACCGGGCCGATGACCGGATTTTCCAATGATGCCGTCGATGCGGCGTTTCTGGCAGACAGCCCGACCTTCAAATCGGTGATGATTTCCACGCTGGGTTACGGCGATTCGGCGTCAATCTTCGGTCGCAGCCCGCGCCCTGATTTTGACAGGTTCAACCGGATCGTCTGACACGCTAATCTGGCGGCGATGCGAACCCTGGTGATCGATTGCGCGACAGAGGCCTGCTCGGTCGCCCTGCTGGATGGCGACAGCCTGATTGCCGGCGAATGCCTTCAGCTTGGCCGGGGCCATGCCGAAGCGCTGGTGCCGATGATCGCCGCGCTGCCCGGCAAGGGGCGAGCGTCGCGCATTGCCGTGGCGCTTGGCCCGGGCAGCTTCACCGGGGTCCGTGTCGGGCTCGCCGCCGCGCGCGCGCTGGCGCTGGCCTGGGGTGCGGAACTGACCGGTTATCCCACCCTGGCCCTGATTGCAGCGATGGCCCGGCAGACAGCCGGCGCGGTAGAGATCACCGCGGTCACCACCGGCGGCCACGGCGAATGGTTCGTGCAGCGCTTTGGCCCCGGCGGCCAGGCGTTGTCCGGGCTGAACTCGCTTGCTCCCGCAGCAGCAGCAGAGGCGGCCATGTGCCAGCACGTTGCCGGCAGTCAGGCTGAAGCCCTTGTCGCACTGCGGGGTTGGGGCACTGCATTGCCGCTGTGGCCCGATGCGCGGGCATTTTCCGCCTTGCCCGCCGCTACGCTAAGCGCGGACATCCAGCCGCTTTACGGCCGCGCGCCCGATGCACGGCTGCCCGGTTCCGCCGCATGACCGCGCCCGCGGACATTGTCGATCAGATCATGGCCGTGATGACCACCGCGTTCGACCCCGCCTTTGGCGAGGCCTGGAACCGCCGCCAGGTTGAGGACGCGCTGATACTGGGCAATTGCCACTATGGGCTGGTCGGGCCGGATGGCGATATTCCAGCCGCGGGCCAGATGGCCGCCGGCTTTTTCCTGTCACGCACCGGGTTTGAGGAGGAGGAGTTGCTGCTGCTGGCGGTTTCCCCGCCATACCGCCGCTGCGGGCTCGGCATCCGCTTGCTGGAACAATTTTCCTGCGGCGCGGCAAGGCGGGGGGCGCAGCGTTTGCTGCTGGAGATGCGTCGAGGCAATCCAGCTGAAATACTTTACCGCAACTTTGGATTTTTTCCGATTGGTGAGCGGCGTAACTATTACAAAACATCTGACGGCACACGAATCGATGCCATTACATTTGCGCGATCATAGCCGCGATGGACCAAAATAGGTTACTATAACCTGTCCTGATTTAGCTCACCCACGCCATGATTTAGCAGAATCGGCTTGTTTGCGGTTATAAAATTCCCTAACGATCCGCCTTCCCCGGATCTGCGACCCGAACGGGGAAAACAAAACTGCCGGTAGAAACCAAGGAAAGGGATATGATCATGGAAAATAGCCAGGCCGACGCCAAGGAAATGCTAATCACATTGACGTCAGACATTGTTGCCGCACACGTCAGCAACAACAGTGTTGGTGTCAATGAACTTTCGACACTGATCAACAATGTATTCGGCGCGCTCGCCGGCCTTGGCGAAGCCGCCGAGGTAGAAGAGAAAGTGCCCGAACCTGCGGTTTCCATCCGCGCTTCGATCAAGCCAGATTACATCGTTTGCCTGGAAGACGGCAAGAAGCTGAAGATGTTGAAGCGCCATCTGATGACGCATTACAACCTGACCCCGGAACAGTATCGCGCGCGCTGGAACCTGCCCGCCGACTATCCGATGGTTGCCCCCAACTATGCGGAAAAGCGCCGCGATCTTGCCAAGAAGATCGGCCTGGGACGCAAGCCGGGGCAAAAGCGCGGCCGCAAGAAAGTCGCCTGATCGCGGCGTTTGGCGCACGATCAGTGCGCCGGACCATTGAAGAATTATCCTGCCAGTCTATGATTGGCGGGATTTTTCTTGCCCGGCGGAGTTTCCCTTGCATCAACCCATCGACATCGAAGCGCTTTGTGCCGAGCGCGGCCTGCGCATTACCGAGCAGCGACGGGTGATTGCCAAGGTTCTGTCGGAAGCTACCGATCACCCCGATGTAGAGGCGCTGCACGAACGCGCCTCTGCCATCGATCCCAAAATCTCGATCGCCACGGTCTATCGCACCGTCCGCCTGTTCGAAGAAGCGGGCATCCTGGAACGCCACGATTTCGGCGATGGCCGGTCCCGTTATGAAGCCGCGCCAGAGGCGCACCACGATCATCTTATCGACGTGGAAACTGGCAATGTAATGGAATTCGTTGACCCCGAACTGGAAGCCTTGCAGCGCCAGATCGCCGAAAAGCTGGGTTATCGGCTGGTCGATCACCGGATGGAGCTTTTCGGCGTCCGCCTTGGCCGCGAAGGCTGATCCCGGATGGGCACCGCCCTCGCCCTGCCGCGCCGGCTTTCGCTGCGGGCATGGCTGCGCGTAACCTTGCGGCTGGTGGCGATGCTGGCCCTGCTGCTGCTGTGCATTCCATTCTACTACGTGTGGCGCATCCTGCGGCTGACGAACCCCTGGCCCCGCGTGTTCCTGGGCGGGGTCGCCGCGATCGCCGGGGTGGAAGTCAGGGCGAGCGGCATAAAGCCTACCGGCCCGGTATTCCTGATCGCCAATCACGTCAGCTGGATCGACATCCCGGCGATCAGCCACATCACCGGCAGCGCCTTCGTCGGGCATGACGGGCTGGCATCGATGCCGCTGCTCAAATGGCTGTGCAAGATGAACGACACGGTGTTCGTCGCCCGGCATGACCGCGCCAGCGTGGCCGAACAGGTCGAGCAGGTTCGCGCCGCGCTGAACGAAACGCGCGCTCTGGCGATCTTTCCCGAAGGCACGACCAGTGACGGCACCGGCCTGTTGCCCTTCAAAAGCTCGCTGCTTTCCGCGTTTGAACCGCTGCCACCGGGGATAGCCGTGCAGCCGGTATTGCTCGACTATGGCCCGGAAGCCGCGCAGATCGCCTGGGTGGGGGAAGAACACGGGCTGGACAATTTCCTGCGCATCCTTGCCCGGCGGCGCGCCGTGCCGGTGACGGTGGAATTCCTGCCCCCGCTGGCCGGCGATCAGCTCGCCAGCCGCAAGACAATGGCCCATGCCGCGCGCGAGGCAATTCTGACGGCGTTAAACGTTTAGAGGCACTTGTGGGGGCACAATCACGACATGAAGAGTTTTCGCAAACAGCTTGTCGCTGATCTTGAATCGCCGCCCCAGGTCCGCCGCGTCGGGTCTGGCTGGCTGTCCGGCTTCTTCGCGATCGTGCTGGCTATTGCCGGGTTCTGCTTTGTCGCCGCGCTGCGCTGGCAGATGAGCTTCGCCACGCCTGAACTTGATCCGCTCCACGGCTGGACAGGGTTTCGGGTGCTGGTTCACGCGATACTCCTGCTGGCCTATGCCCTGTCGCTGGCAAGCCTGTTGCTGCGTCCGCGCAAGGCCATGGGCGCAACCGCGCTGGTGATCGTGCTGGCCGCGACAATCCTGGGCGGTGCCAATGTCCAGCCGCGCGAATCCCATGACTGGGGCATTTTCTTCGGGCTGGATTTCTTCGCGGTCAACATGATCGCCACCGGTTTGATGTTCGCGCCGATAGAGCGGATTTTTCCGCACCTGCGCCAGCAGCGCCTGTTCCGTCCCGAATGGAGCGAGGACCTGTTCTACTACCTGATCAGTTCGATGCTGGTGCAGGTTATCACCTTCCTGGCGCTGGCCCCATCGGGCTACGTCAATGCCCACACGTCCTGGCTGGGCGAGCTGCGCGCCGCCGTGTCGTCACTGCCCTGGCTGGTGCAATTCGCGCTGGCCATGGTGCTGACCGACCTTGCCCAATACTGGTTCCACCGCCTGTTCCATACCATCCCCTTCCTGTGGGGGTTCCACGCGGTTCACCACAGCGCCAAATCGATGGATTGGCTGGCCGGCGCGCGGATGCATTTCATTGAAATCGTGGCGCTGCGCGGGGTAACTTCCCTGCCCCTGCTGACCTTTGGCTTCCTGCCTTCAGTGATGCAGGCTTATGTCGCGCTGGTATATATCTATTCCTCGCTGGTTCACGCCAACCTGCGCGGCGATTTCAATCGGCTCGGTCGTTTCGTGGTGGTTCCGCGCTTTCACCACTGGCACCATGCGATCGAGAAAGAGGGCTATGACAAGAACTTCGCCATCCATTTTCCGGTGATCGACCGGATTTTCGGGACACACTACTTCCCCGACAACGCCTGGCCCAAGGGCTACGGCGTTGAGGAAGATGTGCCCAGGGGCTATCTGGCGCAGCTGCGCTATCCCTTCGTCCGCAAGGCGCAATAGGGATCGGGCGCACGGGGCTTCAACTCCGCGGCAAAATGCCTTATCGGGCGCCGTCATGCGTCCCTCCCCGCCTCCACGGACCTTTCGGGTCAAGAGCTTCGGCTGCCAGATGAACGTCTATGATGGCGAGCGGATGGCGGAAATGCTGGCCCAGCAGGGCATCTCCCCCGCGCCCGAGGGTGAGGAAGCGGATCTGGTGGTGCTCAACACCTGCCACATCCGCGAAAAGGCGGCGGAAAAGGTTTATTCGGATATCGGCCGGATCGTGAAGGATGCGCGCCGCGAAGATGGCACCGCGCCGCTGATCGCGGTGGCGGGCTGCGTCGCCCAGGCCGAGGGTGAGGAGATCATGACCCGCGCGCCTGCGGTTTCGATGGTGGTTGGTCCGCAGGCCTATCACCGCCTGCCCGGGATGATCGCCGATGCGGTGGAGGGGCGGCGCTCGGTTGACACCGATATGCCCGCCGAAACCAAGTTTGATGCCCTGCCCGCGCGGCGCAAGGTTGGCCCCAGCGCGTTCCTGACCGTGCAGGAAGGGTGTGACAAGTTCTGCACCTATTGCGTGGTCCCCTATACCCGCGGTGCAGAAATATCGCGTCCGTTCAGCGATCTGGTAAGCGAAGCGCAGAGGCTGGTTGATGCCGGCGCGCGCGAAATCACGCTGCTGGGCCAGAACGTGAATGCCTGGCGCGACGGCGACGGACGCGGGCTGGAGCGGTTGATAGAGGCGCTGGCGGCAATCCCGGCGCTGGCCCGGATCCGCTATACCACCAGCCATCCCAACGACATGACCGACGGCCTGATCGCTGCGCACCGTGACGTGGAAAAGTTGATGCCGTTCCTGCACTTGCCGGTTCAGGCCGGGAATGACCGCGTGCTCAAGGCGATGAACCGCAGCCACACCGTCGCCAGCTATCTGCGGGTGCTTGACCAGGTTCGCGCCGCCCGCCCCGACATCGCGCTGTCGGGCGATTTTATCGTGGGTTTTCCGGGGGAAACCGACGCGGAGTTTGAAGATACCCTGCGGCTGGTTGAGCAGGTCGGTTATGCCCAGTGCTTCAGCTTCAAATATTCGCCCCGTCCCGGCACGCCCGCCGCGGCGATGGACCGGCAGATTCCGATGGCCGTCATGGACGAGCGACTGAAGCGCCTTCAGGATGCACTCAACGGCACTCAACTCGCATTCAACCGCGCTTCGGTGGGGCAGCGTTGCGCCGTTCTGGTTGAACGGCAGGGCAAACAAGACGGTCAGTGGCTGGGCAAGTCACCCTGGCTGCAATCAGTTCATTTTACCGGCTCGGCCGCAATCGGCGATCTGATCGAAGTCGAGCTGACTCAGGCCGGACCAAATTCACTGGCCGGGCGCCCTGTCTGAATGCGATCCCGATCGGATTGCTCCGACCGGGATGCTTTTCCAAGTAGCGCTGAGCAGGCTGGCCTGCCCAGGTTCATGTCAATGAACGCCCATCAATAGAAGAACGCGCTGTAAACGGTCTGCACCCGGCCAGTGCGCAGGTTCACCAGCAGCACGTCATTGCCATAGCGGACCCAGCGGGTGCCGGGCATGGCGCGCGGCAGGCGATAGGCGCCGGGATCGGCGATCCAGTACCGGTTGGCATAGAACGGCGGCCTCAGGCTGACACCCACCCGCACCGGGGCATAGCTGTAACCGCGCGGCGGGCCATAGGGACCGCGATGGAACGCGTTGCGGTTCTGGTCGCGGTAATCCCGCCAGGCTTCGCGGTTGGAGCGCTGATCCTGCCGCAAATCGCGGCGGTCCTGCTGAACCTGGCGGCGATCCTGCTGGATCTGGCGCTGATCCTGGCTGATCTGATACTGGTCATGCCGGGCATCGCGCCCGTCGCGCCGCAGATCGGCCGTCTGCGCCGTTGCCAGCGTCGGGGTCAAAACAGAGGCGGCCAGGGCGGCTATGATGAACTTGCGCATCGGGATTCTCCTGCAATGTGGTCGCCAATCCTGCGATCGTTGACGCATGGCCTTTCTGGCCCGGCCCGGCTGAACTGGCCGCGAATGCCCGGTTCAGTTTCGCTCCATTTCGGTAATCGATTGTCGCAATCGGTAACCGGGGCGAACCGCGCCCTTATCCACACCGGCGCGGTCACGGCTTGCTTGCGCTAGGCGAGCCAGCGCCTATGTTTATGCGGACCGGACAGTCCGGACGAAAGGAGCACACCGCCCCAACCTATGGCTCGCAAACCTGCCCGCGCCCACGAACCGGCGCATAACCGTTCCGCCCCGTCGCGCGCACGCACGGAGCTTGAATTCGACGAGGCCACAATCCTTGGGGCATTGTTCGGGCAGTTTGACGCCAATCTGGTACTGATCGAAAACCGGCTGGGCGTGTTCATCGCCGCGCGCGGCAACCGTGTGCAGATCGAAGGATCGGAAGACGGCGTGGCCCGCGCCCGAGAGGTGCTGAAAACCATGCATCAGCGGCTGATCCAGGGGCAGGAGTTGGACCCCGGCGCGGTCGAGGCGATCATCGCCATGTCCGCCGAACCGACGCTGGAGGGGATCGTTTCTGGCGATGACGGCGCTCCGCCGATCATCATCCGCACCCGCAAGAAAACCATCGTTCCGCGCAGCGCCACCCAGATCGACTATATGCGCGCGCTGGCCAGCAAGGACGTGATCTTCGCGCTTGGCCCCGCCGGCACGGGCAAGACCTATGTTGCCGTGGCCCAGGCGGTGAGCCAGCTTATCACCGGATCGGTCCAGCGCCTGATCCTGAGCCGCCCTGCGGTTGAAGCGGGTGAGCGGCTGGGCTTCCTGCCCGGCGACATGAAGGAAAAGGTCGATCCCTATCTGCGCCCGCTGTATGACGCGCTGTACGATTGTATGCCGCCCGAACAGGTTGAGCGGCGCATCGCCAGCGGCGAGATAGAGATTGCGCCAATCGCCTTCATGCGCGGCCGCACCCTGGCCGATGCCTTCGTGATCCTTGACGAGGCGCAGAACACCACCCCGGCGCAGATGAAGATGTTCCTGACCCGGTTTGGCCAGAACAGCCGGATGGTGGTCTGCGGCGACCCGCGCCAGGTTGACATTCCCGGCGGCGATTCGTTCAGCGGCCTTGCCGACGCGGTCAAGCGGCTGGAAGGGATAGAGGGCATAGCAGTAACCCGCTTCACCCGCGCCGACGTGGTCCGCCACCCGATCGTCGGGCGGATCGTGGAGGCTTATGAGGGAGCGGGTGCTTAGCATTTTGTGGCGTCGGGAAGGTCAACGGTCCCTGCAAGACCGGACAATCCGGACACAAAACTCGCCGTCACCCCGGGCTTGACCCGGGGTCCAGCTATTCCTTCCGCGCCGCGCTCCTTCAAGTGAGGTGGTCATGGATGTCCGGCCATGCCGACTTGATGCGTTCGATCAGATCCAACTTCCGTTCCCGCTGCCAACGCTTCAACTGCCTTTCGCAGCCAACCCATACGAGCTTGCGCAACTTGTGTGGTGCGAAAAAAGGAAGCTGACCCCCGGTTCAAGCCCGGGGTGACGGGTTTGGGCAGTTACCTATTGCCACCCTCACCCGTCCCGCCAAACCCCACCCGCTCAGCCTGAGCTTGTCGAAGGCCGCGCGCTGGCTTAGCCCCGACATCTGCATGGAACTCGAAATCTCTCTCGAAGCCCCCTGGCCTTCCCCGCCCGATTGGGAGGTCCTGGCCGGACGCGCTGCAGCCGCTCTGGCCGAAGTCGCCCCGGAACTTGCCAACCCGCGCCTGTCCGCCAGTCTGCTGTTTGCCGGTGATGCAGAGGTTCACGCGCTCAACCGGGAATGGCGGGGCAAGGACAAGCCGACCAATGTGCTGTCCTTCCCGATGCTGGAGCGCGATGATCTGCTGGCCCTGCGCCCCGATGGTCCGCCCGAACTGCTGGGCGATGTGGCCCTGGCGCTGGAGACCTGCAAACGCGAGGCAGCAGACAAGGGCATCACCCTTGAAGCCCACACCGCGCACCTGATCATCCACGGCCTGCTGCATCTGGCCGGCCACGATCATGAGATTTCCTCCGCCGATGCCCGAGTGATGGAACTGCTGGAGATAAAGGCGCTTGCGCTGATGGGCATCGCCGACCCATATGGCGATCACGAAACGTAACAGGGATCACACTAGGCCGATGGCCGACAGTCATTCACCGGAGACAGACAGTAAACGCACGCTGTGGCGTTCTGTCCGCCGGTTTTTCGATGGCACCGAAGCCGATCAATCGCTGCGCGCCCAGCTGGAAGAGGCGATTGACGAGCATGAGGACACCGCCAAAAGCGGCGCGGCCGGCAATGGTGACCTGACCCCGCTGGAGCGGCAGATGCTCCGCAACCTGCTTCACTTCAGCGAACACGATGCCGATGATGTGGCGATCCCCCGCGGCGAGATCATCGCCCTGCCGAAAGGGGCCAGCTGGGACGAGGTGGTTGCGGCCTTTGCCGAGCATGGCCATTCGCGCCTGCCGGTCTATGGAGAAACGCTGGACGAAATTGTCGGCATGGTGCTGATCAAGGACATCTTCCCGTTTCTTGCCAGCGGCAAGCCGCCCCGCGACTGGACCACGCTGCTGCGTCAGCCGCTGTTTGTGCCGCAGGCGCGCAACGCGCTGGACGTGCTGAACGATATGCGGGCCAGCCGGGTTCATTTAGCGGTGGTGATTGATGAATATTCCGGCACCGACGGGATCATCACCTTTGAGGATCTGGTCGAGGAAATCGTCGGCGAGATCGAGGATGAGCATGACGATGCCCCTCAGGATCTGCTGCAACCGCTGAGCGACGGTATCTGGGAGGCCGATGCCCGCGCCGAGCTGGACGAGGTGGGCGAGCGGATCGACCCGCGGCTGGGCGAGGTGGAGGAAGACGTCGATACCCTGGGCGGGCTGGCCTTTTTGCTGGCGGGGCAGGTTCCGCAGGTTGGCGCGATCCTGGCCCATGACAGCGGCTGGATGCTGGAAGTGGTTGCGGGCAACGAAAAACACGTTACCCGTCTGCGGCTGCACCCTCCCCCTCCTCGGTCGGAAGAACCCCAAGAGTAACCAGCGTGGCCATTCGCCGTCTCCCTCCCCTTCGCGCGATCGAGGCCTTCGTGCGGATCGTCAGGCTGGGCAGCGCCCGCGCCGCCGCCGATGAACTGGGGCTAAGCCCCTCGGCATTGTCGCGGCGGGTTTCCGCGCTTGAGGATTTTATCGGCAAGCGGCTGTTCACCCGCCAGCATCAGGCGATGAAGCTGACTGATGAAGGCCACGCCTTTTACGACGCGGTCAGCCCGAAATTTGATGAGCTGGCCGCTGCGGTTGAGGGGCAGGTGGAGGATTCCAAGGTTCTGCGCCTGCATCTGGGGGTATTGCCGCTGTTCGGCACCCAGCGCCTGTTCCCGCGCCTGCCCGAACTGCGCAAACAGCAGCCGCGCCTGCATATCGATATCGATACCAGCCCACACCTGCTTGCCCGGGTTGGCGACACGCTGGATGCGGCGATCATCCTGTCAAGCCAGCCGGATGCGTCGTATCATTCGGTTCGGCTGGATCACAACCGGGTCTTCGCCTTTACCTCGCGCGCGGTGGTTGATGAAATCGGCACCGATCCGGACGAACAGGTGCTGTCCCGCCAGACCTTTCTGATCCACACCGAAATGCCGGAAAGTTTCATTGCCTGGAAACAGGCGCTGAACATGCCAAAGCTGGAGCCGGCTGCGATCGACCATTTCGATTCCGGCCAGATAATTCTTGAAGCGGCGGCCAACGGCCTTGGCATTGCCATCATGCATGACGATCACTTTTTGCGCGCCCATGATCAACGGCTGGCAAAGCTTTTCGATGTCGAGGTGGAAAGCCCCTATTCCTACTGGTTCGTCTGCCGCCCCCACGCGCTTGAATTGCGCGCGGTGCGGATTTTCAACGATTGGATCATCAAGGCGGGGCTTTAGCGTTTGGTCCAGCCGGTTATGATCCGGCCATGACCAAGCGATTCGCCCTTACCGCTCTGCTTGCCGCCACCGCCCTGCTGGCCGGCAGCGTCCACGCCGCCGCGCCCAAAAAGCCGCTGGCCAAACCCCGGGCCGCCGCGCCTGCGCCCAGGCCCGCGCCGCTGCCCGATACGGTGCGCGTGGCGATGGTCACCGCGCTGGGGACAATCGAGCTGGACCTTGATCACAAGCACGCACCGGTCACGGTTGAAAACTTTATCCGCTATGTCGATGCGCGGAAATTTGACGGGATGCCGTTCTACCGGGCGATGCGGCTGGACTGGGGCACCCAGCCCAACGGGCTGATCCAGGCCGGGTTGCAGGCCAACCCCGCCAAGGTGTTCAAGCCGATCGCGCACGAGCCGACCGATGTAACCGGCATCAGCCACAAGGCGGGAACAATCTCCATGGCGCGCTATGCCCCGGGGACGGCAATGGCCGATTTTTCGATCCTGCTGTCAGACCTGACCAGCCTGGATGCCGATCCCAAATCGCCCAATCCCGATACCCAGGCCGGCTTTGCCGCCTTTGGCCATGTTGTGTCTGGCATGGATGTGGTGCGGAAAATCTGGGATTCGCCGCTCTCCCCCACCAAGGGCGAAGGGCCGCTGAAAGGCCAGATGCTCGATCCGCCGGTCAGGGTGCTGACGGTCCGGCGGGTAGCGATACCGCCCGTCCCTGCGCAATAGCCCTCTCCCCGGTACGGGGAGAGGGTTGGGAGAGGGGAACGCGCACCGCCCCTCTCAACTTCGGCCAGCCCGCTTCGCGTGCAGGCCTGCGTATCTCTCCCCTGAAGGGGAGAGAGCGCCTTAGCCTTCGCTGACCACAGCCTTGACGATCTTGCCCGGCTCGCGCGGAGGTTCGCCCTTGGGCAGGGCATCGACGTGTTCCATGCCTTCAACCACGTTGCCCCAGACGGTATATTGCCGATCAAGGAAGGTGGCATCGTCAAACACGATGAAGAACTGGCTGTTGGCCGAATGGGGCGCGTTGGTGCGCGCCATCGAAACCGCGCCGCGCACGTGCGGCTCGGCGTTGAATTCGGCCTGAAGGTCAGGCTTGGACGATCCGCCCATGCCCGTGCCGTTGGGGCAGCCGCCCTGGGCCATGAAACCGGGGATCACGCGGTGGAACTTGATCCCGTCATAGAACCCTTCGCCGGCCAGTTCCTTGATCCGGGCGACGTGGCCGGGGGCCAGGTCGGGGCGCAGCTTGATCTTGACGTCGCCGCCCTCACCATTGCCGGTGTCGAGCGTCAGGGTCAGGTATTCGTCGGCCATGAATGGATACTCCTGCTGGTTTTGCCCGCCGATATAGGGTGGACGCGGGCAAAGTCACGTATTGGTTGCTTTTGCGGTTTGGTCGCCTAGACCCTCCGCCCGTGACTCCCGAGGACTTTTCCCCTGACGCGCTGATCGAAACCGCCCCGGCGGCCGAACCGCCGCGCGAAAGCGAAAGCCTGGACGAGGAGAACACACTGAAAAAGGACTTCGTCCGCCGCGTGCGCGATGCGCTGGAAGCTGGCGAGGATGACCGGGTTTATGACCTGGTGGAGCCGCTCCACCCGGCTGACATCGCCGACCTGTTCGAATTGCTGAACGCCGACGAGCGCCCGGCGCTGGCCAAGGCCATCAGCGATTTGATGAGCAGCGAGGTCTATGCCGAACTGAACGATTATGTCCGCGAGGACATAGTCGAGGCACTGCCGGCGGAGACCGTGGCCGACATCGCCGAACAGCTCGACACCGATGACGCGGTGGCGATGCTGGAAGACCTTGACCACGCGGACCAGCAGGCCGTTCTGGCCGAGATGGAGCCAGAGGACCGCGCGGCGATCGAAACCGCGCTGTCCTATCCCGAGGAATCCGCCGGCCGCCTGATGAGCCGCGATTTCGTTGCGGTTCCCGAACATATGACCGTGGGCGATCTTATCGATTACCTGCGCGAAGGGCGCGATCTGGCCAACGAGTTCTGGGAAGTGTTCGTGGTTGATGCCCGGCACAAACCGCTTGGCACCTGCCAACTTTCCTGGATTCTGCGCTGCCCGCGATCAATCGCCCTGACCGACGTGATGAAGCGCGACCAGACCCTGATCCCGGTGACGATGGATCAGGAAGAGGTGGCGCTGCGGTTCCAGAAATATGCCCTGATCAGCGCTGCGGTGGTGGATGAGGATGGGCGGCTGGTGGGCCAGATCACGGTCGATGACGTGGTCCACATCATTCAGGAAGAAGCCGGGGAGGATGCGCTGGCGCTGTCAGGCGCGGGTGATGGTGACATCAACGAGCCGCTGCCCCTGACGATCCGCAGCCGGATGGCGTGGCTGTTCATCAATATGCTGACGGCTATTCTGGCCAGTTCCGTGGTGGCCGCATTCGAAGCTACCATTGCCAAGCTGGTGGTGCTGGCGGTGATCATGCCGATCATCACCGGAATGGGCGGCAATGCCGCAACCCAGACCATGGCGGTTACAGTGCGCGCGCTGGCCACCAACCAGCTTACCGATTCCAACACCTGGCGGATGATCGCCCGCGAATGGTGGATCGCCAGCGCCAACGGCATCGGCTTTGGCATTCTGATGGCGCTGGCCTGTCTGCTGGTCTATCACGATGCCAAGCTGGCGCTGGTGGCGATGATGGCGATGCTGCTGAATTCACTGAACGCCGGGCTTTCCGGCGTGCTGATTCCCCTGGGCCTCAACAAGCTGAAGATCGATCCTGCGGTCGTTTCAACGGTGTTCGTCACCACCATGACCGATACGCTGGGGTTCTTCTTCTTCCTTGGCCTGGCCACGCTGATCCTGCTGTAACCGATGCCGCTTCACCTGACCAAAGTTGCCTATGGCGCCACCTCGCTGGAAGATATGCGAAGCTGGTTTGCGACCCGCGGGGAAGAAGCGCTGCTGACGACGCGATACCTGCCCAAACGCCACGAGGAGATCGTGCCGGGCGGATCGCTGTTCTGGATCTACAAGCATCAACTGGTGATGCGCAGCCCGATCCTGCGGTTTACCGAAGCAGAGGGCGGTAAGACGCACATCGTCATTGCCGCCACACTGATCGACGTGCTGCCCCAACCCAAGCGCGCGCATCAGGGCTGGCGCTATCTGGAAGACAAGGATGCCCCGCGCGATCTGGCCGATGGCGAGACGACAGGCGACGTCATGCCGGGCGGTCTGGCCAGCGATCTGGCCCGGCTGGGGCTGGTCTGAACCGCCCCCTTCAACGAAGTTTTCCTATCCGGCGCAACGGCATTGCTCTCTTCGCGCGGCAGGCGCAGGATGGCAAAGCGCGGTCAGACGGTATGACGCCGTGATTCCGGGGGGAATGGCAAGCAATGCCTGACGTGTCCGCATTTGACCTGCCCCATGCCGTTGCCGGCCTGCTGGTCGGGTTTCTGGTGGGGCTTACCGGCGTGGGCGGCGGATCGCTGATGACCCCGCTGCTGGTGCTGGTGTTCGGGGTCAGCCCGGCAACCGCGGTTGGCACCGATCTGCTCTATGCCGCAATCACCAAGTCGGTCGGCAGCGCGGTGCACGGCGTGCGTGATACAATCGACTGGACCATCGTGCGACGCCTGGCCACCGGCAGCCTGCCCGCCGCGATCGTGACGCTGATCTCGCTCAATACCTTCATTCACATCGGCCACAGCGCCAACAAGATCATCCTGATCGTGCTGGGCGTGCTGCTGATCCTGACTGCGATCGGTATCCTGTTCCAGCGCAAGCTGCTCGCCTATGGCGCGACGCACCATCCCCTGGGATCAGACCACGCGCTGGTGCCCACGATCGTTCTGGGCGCAGTGCTGGGCGTTCTGGTTTCGCTGACCTCGGTTGGCGCGGGCGCACTGGGCATGACGATTCTGCTGATGCTCTATCGCCGGCTGCCGGTGCAACGGCTGATCGGATCGGACATTGCCCACGCGGTTCCCCTGGCGCTGGTGGCGGGCTTCGGGCACTGGGTAATCGGCGGGGTCGACGCGACGCTGCTGGTCAACCTGCTGATGGGATCAATCCCCGGCGTGATTGTCGGCAGCCTGCTTTCCACCCGCGCACCGGAAAACCTGCTGCGTCCCGCGCTGGCCTTCGTGCTGGTGCTGTCAGGGATCAAGCTGTTGACGCACTAAGCTCTTTCGCCACCACCCGGCGCAGCGCATTGGCATAGGCTTCTGACTCCTGCGCGCCGGGGATCAGGTATTTGCCGTTGATCACCATCGCCGGAACGCCGGTAACGTTCAGATCCCAGGCGATCTTTTCTTCCTCGCGCACGATCCCCGCCAAAGCCGCATCTTCCAGCGCGGCCTCCGCCGCGGCCCGCTCAAACCCGGCGTTCGCCGCAATGTCGATCAGCACTGTGGGATCGGAAACGTTGCGGCGCTGCTGGAAATGGGCATCGAAAAAGGCCAGCTTGAGCCGGGTCTGGGCCGCAGCCCCGTGTTCGATCAGCGCCCATTTGAGCAGGCGGTGCGCGGCAAAGGTGTTCCAGATCCGGGTTGGCGGTTCCTGCCCTTGTCCTTGCCAGCGGAAATCGTAACCGGCCCGGTCACCCGCCGTGATCAGCCGTTCGCGCCCTTCACCCGCTTGCTCAAGACTGCGGCCATATTTGCGCATCACATGATCGCGCCAGTCCTCGCCCTCGCCGGGCATTTCGGGGTTCAGCTCAAACGGCAGCCACCGCACCTCGGCCTCTATCTCTCCGTCCAGCGCGGCCAGGCCCTTTTGCAACTGGCTATAGCCGACGATGCACCACGGGCACATCACGTCAGACCAGATATCGATGGTGACTTTTGCCGGAGCGTTCATTGCGCGATCCACCATTTGAGCAGGTGATGAGCAATAGCATGAGGCGGGGGCGCTAGGAACCGCCCATCCTCATCCCCGCGCATCGCCGTTTCCACTTCCGCGCGGGTGAACCAGTCCGCCTCTTCCAGCTCGGTATGGTCAATCGTCAGTTCGGCGCTGTCAGCGCGGGCGAAGCAGCCGATCATCAGGTTGGATGGGAACGGCCAGGGCTGGCTGCCAACATAGGTTACGTCGCGCACCGTCACCCCCGCCTCTTCCAGAACCTCGCGCGCGACGGCTTCCTCTATGCTTTCGCCCGGTTCGACAAACCCGGCCAGGGTCGAAAAACGGCGGGGCGGAAAGCGGGGCTGGCGGCCCAACAGCAGTTTCCCCTCATGCTCGACCAGCATGATCGTTACCGGATCAACCCGCGGGAAATGCTCGGCCTTGCAGGCCGGCCCGGTGCAGGTGCGCTGCCAGCCGCCCTTGGCAAGCGCGGTCGGGCTGCCGCAGCGGGCGCAAAACCGGTGGCGGCAATGCCAATCAACCAGACTGCGCGCCGCGCCATAGATCGCCAGGTCCGCCGGATCGAGCGCGGTCATGGCCGTCCACAGTCGCGGATTGGGCGGGGCGATCGAACCGATCAGCGCCGGCGATACTTCCGCAAAGCAGCCGCGCCCGTCGATCAGGCCCAGAAACACCAGTTCCGAATTCTCGTCCGCCTCGGCCAGCGTGCCCCATTCAAGCGTCGATTCGGGCGAGACGGTCGGATCAAGTCCATCAAGCCGCAGCAGCCGCGCCCGCCAGTTCATCAAGCCGGCGAGTTGCTCCGGATCGGCGCGGATGTGATCGGCCCGGTCCAGCCCTGATCCGGCGAAAGCCATGGTGCCAATGGTCACGCGCCCAGCCCCCTGGCCTTCAGGTCGCTGGCCACGGCCTGCGGAAATTCCTTGAGCACCGGCAGCACTTCCTGCGGCATATATTGCACGAACAGTCCGGTGCGCAGCCCCAGCCGGGTCTGCGCGAAGCCGACCGTGCCCGCCGCGCCGGACCAGCCGAACAGGCCGGCATCCTTGCCCCTGCCCACCAATGCGCCAGCGCCGAAATCATAGTCCGCAACCCAGGTATCCTTGATGTCCGCGCCCGGCGGCAGCAGGTTGGACGTGGCAAGCCGCACCGCCGCTTCGCCGATCACCCGCTTGCCCTTCACCTTGCCGCCGTTGACGATCATGGCCAGAAACCGGTCATAGTCCGCTGGGCTGGTGACCAGACCCGATCCGCCAAAGGCAAACGGCGGATGGCGATAAACCGAGCTGAGCGGCCGATCGATCGGCAGCGGCACCCCGCCCATCAGCGCATAATTGGTTGTCAGCCGCGACAGCGCGGTTTCCGGCACGGTGAAAAAGCTGCTGGTCATGCCCAGCGGCATGAACAGACGCTGGTGCAGGAATTCCGCCAGGCTGGGGGTTCCCGCAATCCGCGCGATGACGATGCCCAGCACGTCCAGCCCCATCGAATAGCGCCAGCGGGCGCCCGGCTCCGACACCAGCGGAACCGTTGCGGTGCGGCGCAGGAACTCGGCCTGATCTGGCGTGGGCGCGCCATCGTTGATGCCCGGCATCGGCAGGTTCGAAACGATCCCGGCATTGACGCCCAGCCGCTTCAATTCGTTGGATACCTTGTCCTTGTTCACCCCGGCATAACCCAGCCCTGCCGTATGAGTCAGCAAGTGGCGAATGGTGATCTGCGTCTGCGCCGGGCGGGCTTCCAGCCCCTTGTGCGGATCAATCGCGACCTGCATCTTCGCAAATTCAGGCGCGAAATCAGCCAGCGGCTGATCCAGCTTCAGCTTGCCGTCCTCAATCAGCATCATCGCCGCCATGCCGGTAACCGGCTTAGTCATCGAATAGGCGCGGAACAGGCTGCCGGCGCTGTCGGGATCGTGATCGTCAAACCCTTCGCGGCCGCGCGCGATGTATTCGGGCGGATTGTCACGCCAGCCCAGCGCGGCGATCATCCCGGGAACCTCCCCGGCGTCGACATATTTGTTGACCAGCGCGGTCACCGCCGGCCACCCCGCCTGAGCTTTAGCGGCAGTAGCGGCCTGAGCCAGACGGGGCGCGAACGGCAGCGCGGCAATCCCCGCCCCTGCCCCCGCCAGGCCCGCACCGCGCAGCAGTGACCGGCGCGATAGGGCCGGATTCAGCAAGGCCGGATTATCGTTTTGAAACACCAGCTATTCTCCCCAATCGGTCCGTGCCAGCGCGATCCGCGCCGCCTTGGCAAACAGCGTTGGCAGACCCGCTTCGTCAAGCCGGTCAACAGCCCACCATTCACCTTCCGCACCAAGCCTAGAGTAATCGTTTCCCGAATACAGCATCAATTGCAAATCAAGATCGAAGTGGGTGAAGCTGTGGTGAACCACGCCGCCCGCCTGCCATATGCCGTCAATCGGCGGATCGCCCTGGCCGTCCCCTCGCGCGCTCCAGCCATCGTCTGGCAGCGCGCGCATTCCGCCCAGCATCCCGCGCGGGGCGCGGCGCACCAGCCAGACCTGCCCGCCGCGCGCCATCCACCACGCCTTGCCGCGCCGCACCGGGCGTGGCTTCTTCGCCGCCTTGACCGGGAACCGTTCCGCCCCCTGCGCTCGTCCGGCACAGGCACTGGCCAGCGGGCAAAGCAGGCAGCGGGGCGACCGCGCGGTGCAGATGGTTGCGCCAAGGTCCATCATCGCCTGGGCAAAATCGCCAGGCCGCACGGCGGGGGTCAGCGCTTCTGCCCGCGCGCGGATAGCCTTGCGCGCGCCGGGCAGCGGATCGGCAATGGCATAGAGCCGGGCGATCACCCGTTCGACATTGGCGTCAATCACCGTGGCGCGCCGGCCAAAGGCAATCGCCGCCACCGCCGCCGCAGTATAGGCACCCAGCCCCGGCAAGGCGCGCAGGCCGGCCTCATCCCCGGGAAACACGCCGCCGCGCGCCGCCACCACGCGGGCGCAGGCCAGCAGGTTGCGTGCCCGCGCGTAATACCCCAGCCCGGCCCAGGCGGCCATCACCTGGGCATCGTCGGCTGCCGCCAGCGCCTCAACCGTGGGCCAGCGGGCCAGGAACCTGGCGAAATAGGGCGCGACCGCCGCCGTGGTGGTCTGTTGCAGCATGATCTCTGAGAGCCAGACCCGATAAGGCTCTGGCGGGGACGATCCCGGCGGGCTGCGCCACGGCAGGCTGCGCGCGGCACCATCGTACCATGTCAGCAAATTCTGGCAGATCATCGCGGCGCTGGCATCCATCGCCGGGCTATGGCATTGCCGCGCCTGCAATGGAACGGGATCGCAAAAAAACCGCAGTGTCTTCGCGCCGCTATGAGCGGCAGCGCGGCAGCGGCGTGCGTCCGATTGCCGAACTGATGCCCGAAATCGGCCGCACCGCATTCCGCAAATTCGGCTTTGTCCAGTCCAGCGTGGTAACGCGCTGGCCAGAGATTGTCGGGGCCACTCACGCACGGGTCTGCACCCCCGAATCGATCCGTTTTCCGCCCGGCGCGAAAAGTGACGGGATCCTGCAACTGGTGGTCGTGCCGGCTCACGCCCCACTGATCAGCCATGTGGTGCCCGAAATCATGGAGCGGGTGAACCGCTTCTTCGGGTACAAGGCGGTATCCAAGGTAAAGCTGCGGCAAGGCGCGGTTAAGCCGCCGCCCGTAAAGGAAGCGCCCAGCGCGCCGCCGTCCTTGCGGCCGATCCCGATCGAACTGGGGGAAAGCCTGCGCGACATCGGCGATCCGGAATTGCGCGCAGTGCTGGAATCGCTTGCCCGCAATCTGGGCACCAAGGAAGAGGATCCGATCCGGTGAAAACCATGTTCCGTTCGCTTGCCCTGCTGCCGATGGCCGCTCTTTCGCTCGCCACCGGGGCATTCGCCGCCGGCCCGGCCGTCAACTGGAACGCCACGGTTACAGTAACCCCGGCTGGCGGGCATATGTTGGGCAACCCGGCGGCCAAGCTGAAACTGGTGGAATATGTCAGCTATACCTGTTCGCATTGCGCCGCATTCCAGCGCGAATCCGAAGGGCAGCTGCGACTGGCCTATGTCCGGTCGGGAAAGGTATCGGTAGAGGTGCGCCATATGCTGCGCGATCCGATTGACCTGACCGTGGCGATGCTGACCAATTGCGGCACCAAGGACAAGTTCTTCCTGAACCATTCGATGTTCATGCGCAGCCAGAACACCTGGATCGTCCCCATGACCACCGCCAGCGCCGCGCAGCGCTCCCGCTGGACCACTGGTGATCTGCGCACACGCAACCGGGCAATCGCCGCCGATTTCCATTTTTACGAAATCATGGAAACGCGCGGATATGACCGCATCACCGTTGATCGATGCCTTGCCGACAAGGCAATGGCCGAGCGGCTGGGTGCCCAGGCCCAGGCCGGCAGCGAAATCGGGATAACCGGAACGCCTTCCTTCACCCTCAATGACGCATTGCTGACAGGCACTTATGAATGGTCTGTCCTGCGCCCGCAAATCGACGCCGCGCTGTAAGCCGCGCCCTGCCCAAACCGGAGACTAGCCATGCCCCTTTTTGCCTCCCGCAAGCTTGCCATCGCCGCCGCCATCGTCCCGCTCGCGCTGGGTCTGGCCGCCTGCAAGAAGGAGGCCGCCGGCACTGCGACGCTAAGCGGAGCGCCCATTGCCAAGGTGGCCCCGCCGGCGGGCAAGGCCTGGTCAGAAGTGGTCTCTGCCACGCCTGACGGCGGCTATCGCATGGGCAACCCCGATGCACCGATCAAGGTGATCGAATTTGGCGCGCTGTCCTGCTCACACTGCGCGGAATACTCCGAAAAATCGAGCGCGGAGATGCGCTCAACCTTCGTCGATTCGGGCCGGGTCAGCTATGAATTGCGGCTGATGCTCAACAACGCGCTGGATATGCCGGCAGCCTTGCTGACCACTTGCGGATCGCCAGACGCCGTCCTGCCGCTGGCCGATCAGTTCTGGGGCTGGCAGCGCACCATGTTTGACAATATCAAGGCTGCGGGCGATGCCAGACTGAACGCGGTTGGCCAGTTGCCGCGCGACAAGCAGGCGGCCGCCATGGCAAGCGTCACCGGGATGGACCAGTTCTTTGCCGCGCGCGGGATTGCGCGCGATCAGGCGGCGATCTGCCTGGCCGATACGGCAAAGGCAGAGCGGCTGGCCAAGGCCGCCAGCGACTATGCCGAAACCTATCAGATCACCGGCACGCCCACCTTCTACATCAACGGGGCCAAACAGGAATTCAACACCTGGGAAATGATGAAGCCCCAGCTTGAAAAGATGGGCGCGCGATAAAATTCGCACCCGGCGAACCGGCGCAGCACCGATTCCTGTGGAATAGGGCGGCATTCGTCGCCAGTGGCGCTTTGAAACGGGGACCGCGCTGGGTTAGCCTCGGGCGATTATCATTCCGATCAGTGCAGGATTCCCCATGACCGCAACGCCGCTTCGCCGCCTTGTTCTTGCCGCCGCCATCGCTCCGTTGGCGCTGGGGCTGGCCGCTTGCAAGAAGGACAGCGCCGCACCGGCCGCAACCGGCGGTGCGCCAATCGCCAAGATTGCCCCGCCCGCCGGCAAGGCCTGGGCCGATGTGGTTTCCGTCACGCCAGAGGGCGGATACCTGATGGGCAACCCGCAGGCGCCGATCAAGCTGGTTGAATATGGCTCGCTCACCTGCCCGCACTGCGCCGAATTTGCCGAAAAGGCTGCGCCGGAAATCCGCGACACCTTTGTCGCCAGCGGGCGCGTCAGCTATGAATTCCGTAACTTCATCCGCGATGCGATTGATCTGACCGCAACCCAGCTTACCCATTGCGGATCGCCGGATTCGTTTTTCCCGCTGACCGAACAGGTCTTTGCCAACCAGAAAACCTTCTTTGACAAGGCGCAGGCCGCTGGCAAGGCCGCGCAGGACACCGCCTTTGGCCTGCCCGCAGACAAGCGCGGCCCGGCAATCGGCCAGTTGACCGGCCTGACCGAATTCGTGTCCGCGCGCGGCATTTCAAAGGATCAGGCCAATGCCTGCCTGGCCGATGCGGCCAAGGCCGACGCCATGGCGGCGCAAGTTACCAAGCAGGCCGATCAGTACCAGATCGAAGGAACGCCGACCTTCCTGATCAACGGCAACAAGCTGGACATCAACACCTGGGAAGCGCTCAAACCCGAGCTTGAGCGGCTCGGCGCGCGCTGAGCCGGATTTCAGGAGCGAACGGACCGGCAGATGCGGATCAAGCGGCTCAAGCTCTCTGGATTCAAGAGCTTTGTCGAGCCGGCTGAGCTGCGCATCGAACCCGGCCTGACCGGGGTTGTCGGCCCCAATGGCTGCGGCAAATCCAACCTGCTTGAAGCGATCCGCTGGGTCATGGGTGAAAGCTCGGCCAAGTCGATGCGCGGCGGCGGCATGGAAGACGTGATCTTCGCCGGCACCGCACAGCGCCCGCCGCGCGATTTTGCCGAGGTGGTGCTTCACGCCGATGTCGCCGGCTCCCCGGGGGGCGACAACGACAGCGAGATGGAGGTGGTCCGCCGGATCGAACGCGGAGCCGGCAGCGCCTATCGCGTCAACGGGCGGGATGTCCGCGCCAAGGATGTGGCGCTGGTATTTGCCGATGCCGCCACCGGCGCTCATTCCCCCGCCCTGGTCAGCCAGGGCAAGATTGCCGCCGTCATCGCGGCCAAACCCGCCGAGCGGCGGATGATGCTGGAAGAGGCGGCGGGAATCGCCGGGCTCCACGTCCGCCGCAAGGACGCGGAGCAAAAGCTGCGCGCGACCGAGGCGAACCTGGCCCGGCTGGAAGACCTGATGGGCCAGCTTGACGCGCAGATCGGCACGCTGCGGCGTCAGGCCCGCGCAGCCGAACGCTACAAGGCGCTGTCGGACCGGATCCGGGTGACAGAGGCGCGGCTGGTTTTCGCCCGCTGGCGCGATGCCGCCGCCGCCGCCGAGGCTGCACGGGGAGAGGCTCAGGCCGCTGAGGCCCGGGTTGCTGCGGCGCAGGAGGCGATGAACGCCGCCCAGACCGCCCAGCATTCCAGCGCCGAAGCCCTGGCCGAAGCGCGCGACGAACTGGCCGACCGCCGCGATGACGCCACGGCCCACGGTCACCGCATGGCGCAACTGACCAGCCAGCTCGAAGCGGCGGAGCAGCGCCTGAAAGACCTGGACCGGCAGTACCAGCGGCTTGAGGAAGACCGCGGCGATGCCGATCGGCTGACCCGCGATGCGGCAGAGGCTCAGGCCCGGCTGGAGCGCGAACTGGCCGATGGCGAGGCTGCGCTGGACCTTGACGAACGCCGCCGGCCAATGGTTGCCGCCGCGCTTGACGATGCTGACCGCGCTTTGCGTCAGGCCGAGCTGGCCCTGGCCAAGGCCACTGCCGATCAGGCCGGGGTTGAGGCGGAATGGCGGGTTGCCGACGCCGAACTGGCGGCAGCGCAGCAGCGCCTTTCACGGCTGGAGGGCGAAGCGCGCCGCCAGCAGGATCTGCGCGATGCCCTGGCGCGCGAAGGCGATCCCGCCCTTGCCCTGGCCGAGGCCGAACGCAGCCGCGACGCGGCCACAGCCACGCTCGATCAGGCGCGCACCGCGCTGGAAGCCGGGCAGGAACGCAAGGGCGAGTTGCAGGCCGCGCGTGATGCGGCATCCTCCGCGCTGGCCACGGCAAAGGCGGAACTGGCCGGGATAGAGCGCGAATGGCAAGCGCTCGACCGTGATCGTCAGGCCCGCGCCAAACAGGCCGCCGGCAAGCATGGCCGCATGGCGCTGGATTCGCTGCGCGCCGCGCCGGGTTATGAGCGGGCGCTGGCCGCGGTGCTGGGGCGCGACGCGAAGTCGCCGCTTGGCCCTGCCCCGGTAGATGAGGACGGCCGGTATTGGACCGGCGCGATTGCCCCCATGACCGTGGCGCAAAGCCTGGCCGCGCAGGTTACCCGGTGCCCGCCCGAACTGGCCGCGCGGTTGGCGCTGGTCCACGTTGCCGAAGCGGATGACGGCCGCGCGCTTGGCCCCGGCGAATGGCTGGTGACGCTTGCTGGCCGCCTGCGCCGCTGGGACGGCTTCGTCGCCCGGGGTGAAGGCGCGGCGGAAGCGGCCCGGCTGGAGGCCGAAAACCGGTTGGCAGCGCTCGAGGGCGAATTGCCGGGCAAGCGCGCGCTGGTGGCAGAGGCCGAGCAGATCGCCGCCCAGGTCCAGATCGAATTGTCCGCATTGCAGAGCGGGGTTATCGCCGCCGAACGGGCCGTGGCCCAGGCCGCAGAGGCAGAGCGCGCCGCCCTGCGCGCGGTCGATCAGGCAGAGGCGGCCAAGGCCCGGCTTGAGGCACGCCGCACCGAACTGGCCAGCGCCGCCAGCGATCTGTCCGAGCAGGTGGGGCAAGCCGAGGCAGAGCGCGCGGGGGCCGAAGATCGCCGCGCCGCCCTGCCCGATCCCGCCACTGGCCGCGCTCAGCTTGCCGCCGCCCAGGCCCGCCATGATGCCGCTCGGCAGGGCCTGCAGGCCGCCACCGCCGGCCTTGCCGCGCACGATCAGGCGCTGGCTGTGGCGCGCGAGCGGCTTGGCACCCAGCGCGCCGACATCAAATCATGGCAGGCCCGCGCCGGGGACGCCGCCGGCCGGCTGGCCGCGATGGAGCGCCGCTTCGCCGAAATCGCGGAAGAACGCGCGGTCATCGCCGCCAAGCCCGCTGGGCTGATGCGCGAGATTGAGGCGGGTGACGAGGTTCGCGCGCGCCTTGCCGCTGAACTTGCCGCGGCAGAAACGCGGGTCACCGGCGCCGGCGATGCCGCCCGCCTGGCCGAAAGCGCCTTCGGCCTCGCCAACGAAGCCCTGGCATCCGCGCGTGAGGCGCGCGCCGGCTCTGCCGCCCGGGCCGAAAACGAGGAGGCGCGCCGCCAGGAAATGGCCGGTATTTCCGGCGAACGCTTTCAATGCCCCCCGCCGCTGCTGCCCGAACGCTTCGCCTTCGCCTCCGCCGAAGTCGGCCCCGCCCCGCAGGAAAGCGCCGAGCATGACAAGCTGGTTGCCGACCGCGAGCGGCTTGGCCCGGTCAATCTGGTCGCCGCCGATGAACTGGCCGCCGCAGAGGAGCGGCACGGCGCTTCACTGGCCGAGCAGGCCGAACTGACCGAGGCGGTTCACCGCCTGCGCGGATCGATCGGCAATCTCAACCGCGAAGGCCGCGAGCGGCTGCGCGCCGCGTTTGAGGCGGTCGACACCCATTTCCGCCGGCTGTTCACCCGCCTGTTCGAAGGCGGACAGGCGCATCTGGCACTGGTCGACAGCGACGATCCGCTTGAAGCCGGGCTGGAAATCTATGCCCAGCCCCCGGGCAAGCGGCTGCAATCGCTGACGCTGCTGTCTGGCGGCGAACAGGCGCTGACCGCAGTGGCGCTGATCTTTGCGCTGTTCCTCACCAACCCCGCCCCGATCTGCGTCCTCGACGAAGTCGATGCGCCGCTGGACGACGCCAATATCGAACGGTTCTGTGATCTGCTGGACGCGATGGTCGGTGAAACCGAAACCCGCTATCTGATCGTCACGCACAATGCCGTAACCATGAGCCGCATGCACCGCCTGTTCGGCGTGACCATGGTGGAACGCGGGGTGAGCCGACTGGTCAGCGTTGACCTTGAAGGCGCGGAAGAATTGCTGGCTGCAGAGTGATGAGTGGGTTCAGGAAACTAACAACATTATTCGCCGCCACTTTTTCTGTGCTTTGGAATGGCCCGGCTCTAGCTCAATCCGTTCGCGGCGAATTTGTTTTTTCCGAGACCAAAATCGAAGGATTTAAACTGGAAGCCAGGACATTTTGGATTGCAGATAATACTCCTCCTGAAATTGATACCATAAACTGCATTGGTGATAATGGAGATATCCGCTTCGAGATCAATCAGGTTGGTGCCATCGAGATGCTGAACAGCCAATTTTTGACCGATCCGGATACCAAGGGTCGACGAGACCATGGCGTGTATTTGGATGACCAAATATGGATCTATGCTGACAACGATCGGTTTGAATTGCGGCACATCGGGACTGCAAATGGACGGTTCCACAATTTTCCATACGCCAAGATCGATGAGCCTACAGAGATCATTCTCGTATGGCGGGGAACTCGGTCTGTCAGACGAAGCGAAGCCGAACCATTCCGCCCATTTGCCGGCTATTATGAAGAATTTGTCGATGCAAAGAAGCTCGAATGGAGCATGAAATCTCCTGACAAGAGCGGTCATCGCGGTGCGAATGTAACACCTGGAAAGCGTTATAGGATTGATAACAAAGGCCTGAAATCCGCGGCCGAATGGTGCCGTCGCGCAGTTGCCTCACCGGCTGCTCGAACTTTGCCCGCAGATTTGCTTGAACGTCTGATCAAGCGAGAATGACCAGTTGGTGACTTAGGCCTAATCCAGCACAAACCGCGGCCCCGGTCCGCCATTCCCGGCGCGGTCATCGCGGTTATAGAGTTGGCAGCGTTGCAGGCTCAAACAGCCGCAGCCGATGCATTCGTCCAGCTTGCGGCGGGTCAGGGTGAGCAGGGCGATCTTCTTGTCGATCTGGCCGCGCATCGAGCGGCTGATTCTTTGCCAGTCGGACAGGCTTGGGGTGCGCCCCTGCGGCAGGGTGCTGAGTTCCACTTCGATCTCGGCGAGTCCCAGCCCCAGCCGCTGGGCGATCAGGATGAAGCTGAGACGGCGGATATCGCTGCGCAAAAACCGCCGCTGGTTACCCATGGTGCGGAACGGAGAAATCAGCCCCTTGTCCTCGTAAAACCGGATTGCCGAAACCGCCAATCCGGTGCGCCGGGCCAGTTCCCCGATCGGCAGCAGATCATTTTTGTCCATTACCTACCCACTTTCCGCTTGACCTAAAGTTACCTTGAGGTTGCACAAGAAGCAAGCCGCCTTTGCCGCATACTGCGGCAAAGCGTTGGAATTAAAGGATCGAATCATGCCAACAGGGTTTCTTGAACATGCCAACATCACGGTCAGCAACCCCGATCGCCTGTCTGCACTGCTGCAAAAATTGTGCGGCTGGCACGAGCGCTGGCGCGGACCATCTGCGCTGGGTGGCTGGACCATCCATGTTGGCAACGATCGTGACTATCTGGCGATCTATACCGGCGGCGCGGTGGACCAACGGTTTGCCAAGGGCGTTCCACTCAATCACATCGGGCTGGTGGTGGACGATCTTGACGCCGCCGAGCGCATTGTCACCGAGGCCGGGCTGGTTCCCTTCAGCCACGCGGATTACGAACCGGGGCGGCGGTTCTATTTCTTTGATTGGGACGGCATCGAGTTCGAACTGGTCAGCTACGGCTGACTTTGCGCTATCGCATCCGGGCGCAGCCGTGATCGGTGCGCCCGCTGTGAACGAAGGTCGCCTTCAAGGGATAGGTCGTATCCGACATCCCGTCGCTGCATTTTACCGGCACCAGTTCCAGCGTAAACGGACGCCCATTGAACCGCGCCGCATAGCGAACCGTCGTGCCACTATGCCTTTCAACCGCATTGACGATGACACCATGGAGCATGTCTGGCGTGGAATAACGCAGCCGCGCCTTGGGCAGCACGTCAATGGTCCAGAACGGTTCGGTGCCAACCGCCTGCATGTATTTTTCGGGCTTGGGTTTGACTGCAGGTTTGGCGATCGATGCGGGTTTCGGTGTCGGCATCGCGCTGGGTGTCGCCGTGGCCTCAACCATCGGTTGAGGTGCAGTTGGCGGGATGGCAGCCGGCGATACGGCTTCACTGGCCCCAGGCATTCCGCTGGGGGTTGGCGCGGGTGCGGCCTGGTTACACGCCGCGAGCAGGACCAGCGCCGCAAGCGGTGCCCTACGCATTGCCGACCACCCAGCAGGCCGCCGCAACCAGCAAGCCCGCCGTGCGGTTGGAACGGAAACGGGCAAGGGCGTTGTCGGCATCATCAGGCTCCAGCGTCAATGCTTGCCAGGCCAGGTGCAGCGCAGCCGGACCCAGAGCGAGCAGCGCCACCCAATCGGGGCGCAGCAACCAAAAGGCAAGCGCCCAAGCACCGATTGCCACGGCATAAAACAACGCCACCCCGCCCTTGACATGCCGCCCCAGGGTCAACGCTGATGATCCGATGCCGATTGCCGCGTCATCCTCCCGGTCCTGACAGGCATAGATCGTGTCATAACCGACGCACCAGGCCCAGGCCCCGGCATAAAGCGCGGCCAGCACCGCAAGGGCATCCATGCGGATCGCCACCCAGCCGACCGGCGCCCCCCAGGTGAACACCAGCCCCAGCCACGCCTGGGGAAAGCCGGTGATCCGCTTCATGAAAGGATAGGCGGCCACCAGCAGCAGGCTGCCCAGGGCAACCAGTTGCGCCTGCCAGCGCAGTTGCCACAGCACGGCCAGCCCCACCAGGCACAGCACCACCAGCCAGGTCCACGCCGCGCGCGCACTGATCCGGCCGCTTGCCACCGGGCGCAGCGCGGTGCGCGCGACCCGCCGGTCAATGTCGGCATCGACAATGTCGTTATAAACGCAGCCCGCCCCGCGCATTGCAATCGCGCCAATCAGCAACCACGCCAGCAAGTCCCACCGGCCCGCTCCGCCCGCCAGCAGCAGGCCCCAGGCGCAGGGCCAATAGAGCAGCCACCAGCCGATCGGCCGATCGAACCGGGCAAGCTGCGCATAGTCACGCCACGGCTGCGGCAGGGCGGCGACAATTCCCTTGTGCTGGGAATCCGGAACGATTTCGGCAGGGGCCATCATCCCTGCGTCCTTGCCACAGCAGATGCCGGCACGGAAGCGGGGGAAAACGAGACGCCGCTTTACTCGTGCCGGCCGCCTCGTCTAATCGCGGGCCATGCCCGCCATTCCCGCCCGGCCGCCCAAAAGCGCTCCGCGCCTGTTCGTTGCCGGGCCGCTCGCCGCCGGGGCGATGGTGCCGCTGGACGGACCGCAGGCGCACTATCTGGCGCGGGTGATGCGGGCGGCGCCGGGCGATGCGGTGATCCTGTGCGACGATGCAACCGGCGAATGGGCGGCGGCGGTCGATTCGGTTGGCAAGCGCGCCGTCACGCTTCAGGTGACCGCGCAGTTGAAACCGCGCGAGGCAGTGCCCGATTTCACGCTGTGCGCCGCGCTGCTCAAGAAAGACCGGTTCGATCTGGTGCTGGAAAAGGCCTGCGAGCTGGGCGTGCGGTCCATTCAACCGCTGGTGACCCGGCGCTGCGTGGCTGACAAACTCAATCCCGAACGCGCCCGCGCCATCCTGACCGAGGCGGCGGAGCAATGCGCCCGCACCGCCCTGCCCCACTTGCTGCCTCCGTTGAAACTGGAAGCCCTGCTGAAGAACTGGCCGCAGGACCGCGCGCTGTTCTTTGCTGACGAGAATGGCGGCGATCCGGCAGCCCGCGTCTTTGCCGCCCATTCCGGGCCGGCGGCGCTGCTGATCGGGCCAGAGGGCGGGTTTGACGAGGCAGAGCGCAGCGCGGTTCGCGCCCTGCCCCAGGCGCGCGCAATCACGCTGGGTCTGCGCATCCTGCGCGGCGAAACCGCGGCGATTGCAGCCACCGCGCTATGGATGGGAACCCGGGGCGACTGGTAGGCAGAATTTGTGCTGGCGCACCCGGCACCAAGGCACTAATTCGCTGCCATGAGCACAAGACAGGTTTCAGATCGAAACGATCCGGTGATCGAAAACCGCGAGCAACTTGCCGCGCCGATGATCAAGGGGGAAAAGCCGCGCGCCGACTGGCGGATCGGGACCGAGCACGAAAAGCTGGTGTTCAAGATCAGCGATCACCACGCCCCCAGCTATGGCGAACCGGGCGGTATCCGTGACCTGCTGCTGGCGCTGCGCGATTTCGGATGGGAGCCGGTGGAGGAAATCGGCCCCGGCGGAACCGCCAATGTCATCGCGATGGCCGGGGACGACGGGACGGTCAGTCTGGAGCCGGCGGGGCAGCTTGAACTGTCAGGCGCGCCGCTGGTCAACCTGCATCAGACCTGTGACGAGACCGGCCGCCACCTTGACCAGGTAAAGGCGGTGGGCGCGCGTACCGGCACCGGGTTCCTGGGGCTGGGAATGTGGCCGGACAAGGCCCGCGCCGACCTGCCGATCATGCCCAAGGGACGCTATGCGATCATGCTGCGGCATATGCCGCGCGTCGGTTCGCTGGGGCTGGACATGATGCTGCGCACCTGCACGATCCAGGTCAATCTGGACTATGGGTCCGAAGCGGACATGGTGCAGAAGTTCCGCACATCGCTGGCGCTTCAGCCGCTGGCGACCGCGTTGTTCGCCAATTCGCCCTTTACCGAAGGAAAGCCCAACGGCTTCCTGTCCTATCGCAGCCACATCTGGTCAGATACCGATCCGCACCGCACCGGGATGCTGCCCTTCGTGTTCGAGGATGGCTTCGGTTATGATCGCTATGTCGAATATATGCTCGACGTGCCGATGTATTTCGTGTTCCGCGATGGCCAGTATATTGATGCCGCCGGACAAAGCTTTCGTGATTTTCTGGCCGGCAAACTCCCTGCGCTGCCCGGCGAACTGCCACGGATGAGCGACTGGGTCGATCATCTGTCCACCGCCTTTCCCGAAGTGCGGCTGAAATCGTTCCTTGAAATGCGCGGTGCCGATGGAGGGCCGTGGAACCGGATTTGCGCGCTGCCGGCGTTCTGGGTGGGCCTGCTTTATGATCAGGGCGCGCTTGATGCGGCGTGGGATCTGGTCAAGGGCTGGGACATGGACGGGCGCGAACTGCTGCGCTCGTCCGTCCCCAAGCTCGGACTGGATGCGCCGATTCCCGGCGGCGGGACGCTGCGCGACATTGCCCGCGATGTGCTGGCGATCAGCCGCGCCGGGCTGAATGCCCGCGGCCAGCTTAGCCGGATTGGTGAAACCGAGGCCGGGTTCCTTTCCCCGCTCGATGAAATCGTCGCCAGTGGCAAGGTGCCCGCCCAGCGCCTGCTGGACAAGTATCACGGTGAATGGGGCGGCGACATTTCGCGCGTTTATGAGGAGAGCTTCTGATGAAGGTTGCGATTATCGGCCAGTTCCGGATGCCGGTTGAAAACATGGAGGCTGCCCGCCCCCTGATGCGCAAGGTGATGGAAGCCAGCCGCGCCGAAGACGGCTGCATCGAATACAACTATGCCGAAGACGTGCTGGACCCCGGCCTGATCCGGGTCAGCGAGGTATGGCAAAGCCGCGAGCAGTTGATGGCCCATGCCAAGTCGGCGCACATGGCTGACTGGGCCACAGAGCGCGCCGCCCTTGGCCTGACCGGACGGAACATCACGGTTTACGAAGCCGACGAAGGCACGCCGCTGTAAGCGGCACGCCCACCCCGGTCATTCCATCAGCATCCGCGCCCGCCGTGCCTTCAGGGCATCACGAAGGCGCGCGAACCGGGACGTCACCAGCCCGCGCTGTTCCATCCAGGTCCAGTATTCACGGTATTTGGGATCTTCCGCCAACAGATGCCGTTCCTCTGTCTTGGCGCGCCAGAAATAGATCGCGCTGATGCACCCCAGGAAAAAGGCATTGCGCACCGCATCGGCGAACGAACCGTTCGTCACCAGAAACGGCATGGACGCGAACCACCAGAACAGGTTTTTTGACAAATAGGCCGGATGGCGGCTGAAGGCATAGGGGCCGTTGGTCAGCACTCCGCGATAGGTCAGGTTGGAAAAACGGATGCCGAAGGCAACCGTGGCCCAGGCGTAGATTGCGGTCAGCATCGCCAGCAGCGCGGCCCATGCCCACATCAGCGTATCATGCCCGGCCAGAACGCGGACCCAGTTGTTGTCGCCATCAGTGGCGGCAAGGTAGAACAGTGGGCGATCCGCCGGGCTCATCACCTGAAACGGCGGATAACATAGCAGCGCCGCCACCCACCCGGCCAGAAACGGATTGGCAGAGCGGATCTGCGCATCAAGCGGCTTCATCGTCAGGATATAGCCAACCGTGCCGATCTGTTCGTCCAGCACGAACATCAGCGTGATCAGCAGTCCGGCCACGCCCACCGGCCCCGCCAGCATCGTGCCCCAATCCGGCGTGACCAGATTGGCAAAGCCGCCCGGCACGATCGAAATCATGAAGGCGGTGAAAAACCCCTTCACCGCCCAGGCGCGCAGATGAATCCGCACCTGATTGCGGTCATAGGGTTCGCGTCCGATCAGCATGGCACCGAAATGCCAGCACGGATCACGCGGCTGAACCAGCACCCGGTCCAGCCACATGACATAGGGCACGGACAGCACCAGCAGCGGCAGCAACATCGCGCCCAGAACGTGCATCGCGATCAGATAGGGAGGCTGCCAATACCATCGCCCCAGGCAATAGAGCACCGCGATCAGGGTCCAGGTTGCCCACAGCCCGGCCAGCTTCGTTATCGAAACATCGACGACTGATCCCAGCGAGCGCGGGTTGGACCAGTCGATCCCGGTTGAAGGGCGGCGGTGAACCCTGTCGACAAACACCGACCAGGCGACCATCGGCAGCGCCGTGGCCAGCAATCCGGTCAGCGCCGCGTTCGGCCCGGTGAGCCGTTCACGCGGGCCGGGCAGATCGAACGCCGCGCCGATCTGCGGCCAGAAATGACACAGACAAATCCACGCCAGCAAACCCGCCACGCCGCACAGCCCGACCGCCGCCGAGACATCGCTCGGCGGCCTATGATCGGCCACGGGTGCGCGTGTATCCATGGTGCCGACCTATCGGCAAAGGGTTAAGGCCGCGGTAACGTACTTTGCGGGACACACGGGGCCGCACTAACGCAGGGCGTTGATCTTGCCGCTGTCATCCAGCACATACAGCGTGTTGCCCGCCACGATTGGTGCCAGAGTGATCGGTGCGCCAATCTTGGTCAGCATGGTGGGCGCGCCATCTGCCACTGCCGCGGAATAGATCTGCCCGTCTGAATTGGCGAACCACAGCCGGTCACCGGCCATCACCGGGCCGGTCCAATAAATGGCCCCCGACTTTTTCTCTTCCTTGTGATAACGCGCAAGCTGCGTGATCCAGCGGACCTTGCCGTTGGCGCGCGATATGCACAGCAGCTTGGCATCGTCGGTAAGGGTGAATATCCAGTCGCCCGCAATCGCCGGGGTGGAAATGCCGGCCAGATTGAGTTCCCAGATGCGCTGGCCCGAAACCAGTTCATAGGCGGCCATGCGTCCGCCCTGCCCCAGCGCGAATACCCGTCCACGATCGATGATCGGATCGGCATCGATATCGGTCAGCACCCCAACAGAGGTGGACAGCGAGGTGCGCGCCAGCGCGTCAGCCCAGGTCTGGCGGCCATTCTCATACCGATAAGCAACCAGTTCGCCGGTAGAATAGCCGGCAATCACCGTGCCCTGCCCCGCCGCCGGGGCGGCAACACCGAACACTCCGGTCTGCCCGGTAGCGGCCACTTCGTTCCACTGGGTCTTGCCGTCGGCGACGTTGAGCGAAACGATCTGGTTGTCGATGGTCATGACATAGACTGAACCGAAGGCAATCGTTGGCGATCCGCGCAGTGGACCGGCCGGCTTTACCTTCCACAGCAGCTTGCCATCTTTGGCATCCAGCGCGGCGACTTCACCCAGGCCGGTGGTGACATAAACCTTGCCATCGGCAAAGCTGGCACCGCCGCCGTAGATCGAATTGTCGCCATCACCCTTTATCTCGAAACCCTGGGTCCAGCGGCGCGCGCCGGTGGCCGCGTCAAAGGCGCTGACCACCCCGTCAGTACCCATGGCAAACAATTGCCCGCCGCCAACCACCGGAGCGGCGGCCAGACGGCGCTTTTTGCCCGAACCAGCAATCGCGGCCGTCCACGAATGAGCCGGCGCGCTACCCAGCGCCAGATTGCCATAGCTCTTGCCCGCATTGCCCCCGGCCTGCGGCCAATCGGCATTGGTTTCCGCTGGCGGAACGATCACCGCAATCCCGGCCATGGCCGGATCGACCTTCGCGCCCGATTCGACCCGGCTGAGGATCGGCACGCGGTTGCCCACCGTGGGGGTGGAAGGCTTGCCCTTGCCCCCAAACACGCCGCAGCCGGACAGGCCAAGGACCAGCGCGAGTGCAAGCGGCGCAGCGAGCGAGCGGGAGCGGGGGAATGAAAGCATCGGCGAATGATCCTTGATAGCGGTGCGGCGATGGGCACCAATCATTTTTGCGGCGCAGCCGGGCTGGCGGCGCTGTCCGCAGCCGCATCGTCGGCCGCGGTGGTGGGCATATCGCCCGGATCGGCACCAAGCTGCCCGGCGATCAGCCGCACGCGGGCGCGCAGCGAATCCGGCACGCCTTTGTCCTTGGCAATGGCCGCAAACAGCGGTCCGGCCAGATCGGGCTTGCCCTGTTTGAGATAGGCCAGCGCAACCAGCTCACCCGCCCCGCCAAACCAGGCGTTGCCGGGCACCGCCAGCGGCTTCAGCTTGTCGATCACCTGCTGCGGGGGCATGGCGTCAAAACGCATCGAAACTTCGCGCAAGGTGGCCAGATCGCGATAGGGCTGCGGCGCGCTGGTATCTGCGGCGACGGCGGCAAATGCCTTGGCCGCATCATCAGTCTTGCCCTGCTGCTGCATGATTCCGGCCGCAATCATGGCGGCAACGGCCTTGCTGCCGGCGCTGCCATCCTTGGCCAGCGCGTTCAAATCCTGCAGCGCGCCATCGGCAGCGCCGGGTCCGGCGGCCAATTTCTCCAGCGCCAGAATGGTCTTTTCGCTGCGTTCTTCCGCAGCCTGCTTCTGACTGTGATCCCAATAGAGATAGCCGCCCAGCGCCGCCAGCCCCAGCGCGATCGCGCCGCCAATCAGTTTGCCATAACGCGTGAAGGCCGAAACCATCTGATCTTCGCGCAGCGCTTCGTCCACCTCGCGGATGAAACCGTCCTGCTGCGCAGAGAGCCGGTCATTGCCAAGGGACTTGTTCGAACTGTCGGGAGGAAGGGCCAAGATTGTGTGCCTTCGCTGGCTGGTTAACGCGGGTGCCGGCTGTTTAGCGAATGGGCGCGCCTTTTCAACGCCTGTTCTGTGCGTATTCCCCCGTGAAGCCACGGTGAATGGACCGGATCAGGGAAATGCCGTGCGTCCCATCGTCCCGGCATAGACCCGGCGATAGGCCGCAACCATCGCCGCTTCATCATATTCCGCCTCTGCCCTGGCCCGATTTGCCGCGCCGATCGCTTTGCGAGCGGCAGGATCAGCAGCCAGCCCGGCCAGCCTTTCAGCCAGGGCATCGTCATCACCCGCCGGGGCAAGCCACGGCCGGTTTTCCGCCGCGACCATCGCTTCCACATCGCCGACCCGCGGGCTGACCACTGCCAGCCGCGCCGCCATCGCTTCTACCACAGAGATCGGGAACTGTTCGCTGTCCGATGACAGGGCGAACAGATCGAACAGCCCCAGCACCCTGGCCGGATCGGCCACGAAGCCGGGCAGGTGCAGGCGGTGAGCCACGCCCAGCCGCTCAGCCTCGGCGCGGATCGCATCGCGTTCCGGCCCTTCGCCAACAATCACCAATTGCCATTCTTCCGGCAGGCGGGCGAAAGCGCGGACCAGCCGCGGCAGGTTCTTGACCGCGCGCAGCCCGGCCAATGTGCCCAGCCAGAATTCGTCCGGGCGCTTGACCACGCGCGGCAGGGCATCGGGCCGCACGGCTTCGCCATAGTGATGGACCGGAATGCCGTTGGCGATGCGGTGAACCATCCGGCGCGGCTGATGCCAGGTTTGCCGGGCAATCTCCTCCAGCCGCCGGGAGGGCACGATCAGCCCCTGCGCCCGGGTCAACGCCACCCGGCGATAGAGATTGCGCGAAGGTTTCAGCCGCCGCGCCTCGTCCTCGTTGAAGCCGTCTTCATGGTGAACCAGCGGCGGCAGGCCCAGCGCCTCTGCAAACAGGGTATGGGCCATGACCGCGTCCATCGCGCCCCAGTTATAGGTCAGCACCAGATCATAACCCAGCATCGCCCGGGCCAGCGCCTGTAACCGGCGTGGAAATGGCCGTCCGGACAGCGCCGGAAAATCCCCCGAATAATCCACGATCACACTGTTATCGACCGCCCGCGCCGCGCCCAGTTCATCCGGCACGGCGGAAACCACGCTGTGTTCCGCCGCGCGGCCAAAGGCGTTCATCAGCTTTGCCGCGCGCAGTTCCTTGCCCCCTGGCGAAAAGCTGGAATGCAGGTGAAGCAGCCGCGTCCCGGCGCGCCGCGCGTTCATGCAACGCGCGCCAGCAGGCGGTCGATCGCCGCTTGCGATTCGGGTTCATCCAGCATCGGGGCATGGCCCACACCGGGAACGGTCACCGTATCGGCATCGGGCAGGATCGCCGCCATCCGTTGATAAACCGCCGGGGCCAGCACGTCTGACAGGGCACCGCGCAGCAGCGACACCGGCCTGCCTTGCAGCGCGGCAATCGCCGGCCACAGGTCAACCGGCGGAGCGGCCTGTTCGGCGGTCAGCAGATCAGCGATTTTCATGTCGTAATCGAACAATATCCGTCCGTTATCGCCCAGCGCCATGCACCGTTTGGCCACTGCCAGCCACTGGGCAACGGTATAGCCGGGAAAAGCGCTGCCCTGCGATTCCTCAAGCGCGCGCACCGCGTGCATCCAGGTGGGAAAGCTGCGCCCCTGCCCGACATAGCCGCGAATCCGTTCCAGCCCGGCCGGATCAATCTCTGGTCCGACATCGTTGAGCAAAGCGCCGGCCAGTCGCTGCGGCACGGTCAAGGCCATGATCATGGTCAGCAGCCCGCCCAGGGATGTGCCGATCGCCACCACCCGGTCAAGCCCGTGCTGATCGAACAGCTCGCCCAGATCCTCAGCATATTGCAGCGGGTTATAGCTTGCCGAATCCTTGGCATAGGCGCTGTCGCCGCGGCCGCGCAGATCAACGCACAGTACCCGCCATTCCCCCGCCAGCCGATCGGCCACGTGCTCAAAATCACGGGCGTTGCGCGTCAGTCCGGGCAGGCACAGCATCGCTGGACGATCATCACGCCCCGGATAATCGCGAAAATGCAGCTTCAGGCCATCACGGCTCGTCCAGAAACGGTCGGCGTATGCGGTCATGATGGGTGGATGGATCCCTGTGCGGTGCGGCTTGTGCAATGGCGCGTTCGTCCCCACTATTGCCAGATGCGCGCAGAACCGCAAGCCGCCCCCTACAGACCCGATGTCCCGGTCCTGGCGCTTGCGCCGTGGCTGGCCGATCCGGTGCGCCCGGCGCCCTTCCCCGAAACCAGGCTGCGGTTCCGCAACCGGCGGTGGGATACGGCGGTGGGGCTGGACGGCCTGAGCGACCAGCAATGGACCGCGCATTTCGGGCGTTTTGATCCGCTGGCGGATAACCTGCCGCAGCCGCTGGCACTGCGTTATCACGGGCATCAGTTCAGGGTCTATAACCCGGAACTGGGCGATGGTCGCGGTTTTCTGTTCGCGCAACTTCGCGATGGTGCAGACCGTTTGCTCGATCTGGGAACCAAGGGTTCCGGCCAGACCCCGTGGAGCCGCCAGGGTGATGGCCGCCTGACGCTGAAAGGCGCAGTGCGCGAAATCCTGGCGACCGAGATGCTGGAGGCGCTGGGGGTAAACACCAGCAAGACCTTCTCCGTGATCGAAACCGGGGAAGAGCTGTTTCGGCAGGACGAGCCTTCTCCCACCCGGGCCGCGGTAATGGTCCGGCTTAGCCACGGGCATATCCGCATCGGCACGTTCCAGCGCCTGATCTATCTGGACCAGCGCGATCATATGGAACAGCTCGTCACCTATTGTCTGGCGCAATATCCCGGCCCCCTGCCTCCGCCAGATATGCCGGGGCGCGATGAACCTGCGGTGATCCTGCTGCATCAGGTGGTGGAACGCCTGGCCCTGCTGGCCGCGCAGTGGGCAGTGGCCGGTTTTGTTCACGGCGTGCTGAATACCGATAACATGAACATCAGCGGCGAAAGTTTCGATTACGGACCGTGGCGCTGGCTGCCGCGCTGGGATCCGTCTTTCACGGCTGCCTATTTCGATCAGTCCGGGCTCTATGCCTTTGGCCGTCAGGCGGAAGCGCTGCACTGGAATTGCGGCCAGCTTGCCGTGGCCCTGCGCCTGCTGGCCGACAGCGAACCGCTGATCGCCGCGCTCAATCGTTTTCCGCAGCTTTATCAGCAGGCATTGGCGCGCCAGTTCCTGTGGCGACTGGGGCTTTCTTCTCGCGGGTTTGAAACGGATGGCGCGCTGATCGCACTGGCCGAGCGCGAGATGCGCGATAGTGGGGTTTCGCCTGACGCCTTCTTCCACCATCACCGGTTTGGCAAGGGGGCCAGCGGGCACTTCGCTGCGGCGATCAGCCCGTACCAACCCGTGGGTGATCCGCACGACCTGTGGGACGAGGACAAAGCACCTTCCCTGCTGATAGAACAGGTGGAAACCATCTGGCAGGCTATTGCCGACTACGATGATTGGGAACCGCTTACCCATCAGGTTGATGCAATTCGCCGGCTTGGCGCGGCGCTTGGCACGCCTCCGCTAACAGTTTCATAAGTGGTCAGGTTTACCAGATGCTGCAAACCTTTCCATCTGCGCCTTCAGCGGCTAAGGGGCCAAGGTTGGCCGGGGTCGCATCCGGTCCGGTTGGGGGCAGGACGATAACTTGAGCGCGACAGATATCATTTCCTACGAGCCGGCAACCGGGGCCGAATTGTGGCGCGGACGCCGCGGCCATGTCGATGAAGTGGTCGCCCGCGCCCGGCGCGCCTGGCCGGCCTGGGCCGCGCAGCCACTTTCCACCCGGATGGAACTGGTCCGCCGCTTTGCCAACGAAGTGCGCAAGGACAGCGACAAGCTGGCGACGATGATCTCGCGGGAAACCGGCAAGCCGCTGTGGGAAGCGCGCACCGAAGTTGAAAGCGTGATCAACAAGGTTGAAATATCGATCCACGCCTATGCCGACCGGACATCGCAGCGCAAGCTGGACAACGCGCTGCAGGGTACGGCATCGCTGCGCCACAAACCGCACGGCGTCATGGCGGTGCTTGGCCCCTACAACTTCCCCGCGCACCTGCCCAACGGCCACATCGTGCCCGCGCTGATCGCGGGCAATGCGATTGTCTTCAAGCCTTCGGAAAAAACCCCGGCCACCGGCGAAATGCTGCTGCAATGCTTCCACCGGGCGGGAATTTCGGCTGCGGTGGTGCAATTGCTGGTTGGCGGCCCGGAAGAAGGCCAGGCACTGGTGGCCCACGACGGGATCGACGGTGTGCTGTTCACCGGATCCGCCCATGCCGGCATTGCCATCAACCGCAGGCTTGCCGCGCGGCCTGACAAGATCGTCGCGCTGGAAATGGGTGGCAACAATCCCATCGTGCTGTGGGACACCCCCAAGATAACCGATGCCGCGGCGCTCGTGATTCAGTCCGCCTTCACCAGCGCCGGGCAGCGCTGCACCGCCGGACGACGCCTGATCATCAAAGCAAGTATGTACGATGCCGTTATCGGAGAAGTACGCCGTCTGGCTGACCGGATCATCGTTGGCGCGCCGTTTGACGATCCCTCGCCGTTCATGGGGCCGGTGATTGACAACCTGGCGGCCGATGGCCTGACCGAAAGTTTCCTCTACCTGCTCAGCCACGGCGGCAAGCCGATCAAGCATCTGGTTCGCCCGCGTGATGATCTGCCGTTTCTTTCGCCCGCGATCATCGATGTCACGGCGGTAAAGGACCGGCCCGATGTCGAACTGTTCGGGCCGATGCTTCAGGTGATCAAGGTCAGCGATTTTGACGAAGCCATTGCCGAGGCCAACAGCACCCGCTTTGGCCTGTCGGCATCGCTGATCGGCGGAACGCCGGCTGAATACAACCGGTTCTGGGCCAATATCCGCGCCGGGGTGATCAACTGGAACCGCCCGACCAACGGCGCTTCATCATCCGCGCCGTTCGGCGGGGTTGGCCTGTCGGGCAATCATCGCCCCAGCGCCTATTACGCGGCAGACTATTGCGCCTATCCGGTTGCCTCGACCGAAATGGACCAGCCCCGCGCGATGATTGGTGTTGGCCTGCGCGAAGCATAGGTTTTATCGTTTAAATTTTGCTGGTTATCAGCGTTATTTCAGACAATTTGTCGTCACGGAGTCGCGCCGCGACCGCATAGCTTACCCCGGCCCCGACGCCCTGCAACAGATCATCGCCGCCTTCGCTTGAACGGCGCACCGTGTGGCCGGTGGCCCGGGCGCGCATGGCATAAAATGCAATGACGTCCGCTGGGGCAACCGGGGTAACGAAAGACACGACCCGCAGCTTGCAGGTAGCCGAATCGACCCCGGCCGCCTGCCCGACGTGGCCCCGCGGATAGACATCAAACGGCGGTGCCAGCCGGGCCGCCCAGATCGCGCTGTAACCCATCGCCGCAGCACAGCCCTTGCCGCCCAGCGCCAGGGCATCGGCAATGGCAGGCGCGGTGATTGCCCGGTCAAGCCGCGAGGTGCCGCGGGTTTCCACCGGGTCCGGCGCGGCTGCGATGGGGCCGCCCGCCAGTTGCACCGCCTGCGCCTTTGCCGCGTCGATTTCTTCGCGGGATCGGCGTTCTGGCGGGATTTCCGCACTTGCCGGTCCGCCCCCGGTCAGCGCCGCGCCGCCCTGATTCTGGTTGGCAAGATCTGGATCAGTCATGATCGGATCGTTCAGCGCGTTGGTCACCGCCGGATCACGGTCGATATTGGGATCCGCCGCCGGATCGGTTCCGCCGCATCCGATCAGGGCCAGGGAAACAAACACTATCAGCCAGCGCGGCACCATGGGCAGGATCAACTCCGATGAAGGCAACCCCGCCTTGTGCCGCAAGTTGACTGCCGGGTAAAGAAACGCCCCTGACCAATGGCCAGGGGCGTTTCCCGCAGCACCACGCGTGCGACCCAGTGCTGCGAAATCCGGTTCCGCGCCTGTATCAGGGGAACCACAGTCTTGCATCTGCGCAGCCTTTAGAACCGCCGATCTGAATTTGCGGCAACGAATTCTTAAGCATACTGAAGGCTTTCCCGGGCTTGCCGCGCGCACCGTCTCCGCCTAGCGCGGCGACCATGAAAGCACCCGCCACTTCGCGCACCGCCCCGGGCCTTGCCGGCGGCCTGCCCTATGCCATTGGGGCCTATACCATCTGGGGGCTTCTGCCGCTCTATCTGCGGCTGGTTCGCACCGTACCGCCGGTTGAATTCGTGGCATGGCGGATCATCTGGACGCTGCCGTTCTGCCTGATCGTTGCGGCGATCATGAAGCAAGGGGCGGAATTGCGCGCGGTACTGGGCAATCGCCGTACCCTGGCGCGACTGACGCTGAGCGCGACGCTGATCGGCGTCAATTGGACCATCTATGTCCTGGCGATTCAGGCCGGCCACTTTTTCGCCGCCAGCCTGGGGTATTACATCAATCCCATCGCCAATGTCCTGGCCGGCACGCTATTTCTGGGGGAACGGCTGACCGCCCGGCAATGGACCGCAGTGGCGCTGGCGACGGCGGGGGTATCATTGCTGGCCTGGGATGCCCGCGATATGCTGTGGATCAGCCTGTCGCTGGCTGCGTCGTTCTGCCTTTACGGTGTGATTCGCAAGGTGACCCCGGTTGGCGCACTGGCCGGGCTGACGATCGAATCGGCGGTGCTGATCATTCCTGCCGCTGCCGTGGCCCTGTGGTATGCGGCCAGTCCCGCCGGATCGAGTTTTGGCCAGTCTGCCGGGTCAAGCCTGCTGATCATGTTCGCCGGGGTGGTAACCGGCGTGCCGCTGATGCTGTTTGCAGCGGCGGCGCGGCGGATGGACTATTCCACGCTTGGCATGGTTCAGTTCATCGCCCCCACAATGGTGTTCGTGATGGGGCTGACGCTGTTTCACGAACCGCTGCGCCCGGTGCAACTGGCCTGCTTCATGGCAATCTGGGTGGCGATCGCGGTGTTTGTGTGGGATCTGCTGGCGCAGGGCAGCACGGCCAGGGCAACCGTTGCCGACGCGGAAATCTGAACCAAGGCGGTTCAGGCCAACCGCCAGCCCAGCACTTCCTCAGCATGGAACGGCACGATCGGCGTACCGCTGGCATCGATCACCGCCGGCACCGCGCACGCGCCGCGTTCCAGCGTTATCGTCCCACCGTTGACCGGCAGGCCGTAGAATGCCGGACCGTTCAGGCTGGCAAAGCCCTCAAACCGGTCAAGCGCGTTCTCCTCGTCAAACACCGTGACATAGCTTTCCAGCGCATAGGGCGCGTTGAAAATTCCGGCGCAGCCACAGGCGGATTCCTTGGCCGCGACGGCATGGGGCGCGCTGTCTGTGCCCAGAAAGAACTTGGCACTGCCTGACGTTGCCGCACGGCGCAGCGCCAGCCGGTGCTTCTCCCGCTTGGCAACCGGCAGGCAATAGGCATGAGGCCGTATCCCGCCGACCAGCATGGCGTTGCGGTTGATATGCAGGTGCTGCGGCGTGATCGTTGCCGCAACATTCGGCCCGCTGGCCAGAACGAACTGCGCCGCTTCCTTGGTGGTAATGTGCTCGAACACCACCTTCAGCTCCGACAGGGCGCGGACCAGCGGGGCGAGCGTGCGTTCGATGAACACCGCCTCACGGTCGAAAACGTCGACATCGGCGTCGGTCACCTCGCCGTGAACCAGCAAGGGCATTCCGATCCGCGCCATCCGCTCCAGCGCCGGGCGGATAGCGGCAATATCGGTTACGCCGTGCGCCGATCCGGTGGTGGCGTGCGCGGGATAGAGCTTGGCCGCGGTAAACACGCCCTGCTGGTGACCGCGCGCCAGTTCATCCGGATCAATGCCGTCAGTCAGATAGGCGACCATCAGCGGAGTAAAATCCACACCTTCCGGCAATGCCGCCAGAATCCGCTCGCGATAGGCGTCAGCCGCCGTGACCGTGGTGACCGGCGGGGACAGGTTGGGCATCACGATCGCCCGGGCAAACTGCCGCGCGGTCCATGGCAGCACGCCCGCCATCACCGCCCCGTCGCGCAGGTGGACGTGCCAGTCATCAGGGCGGCGGATGGTGAGAGTCGCGGGGGCAGTCATGACTTCCCCTTAGTCATCCCGCACCCTATCTGTCACCCATGACTGCAACCTGGCTGACTGACCGCGCGGTGATCCGCATTTCTCCGCTTGCCGATGGCGAGGATCTGCGCGCCTTCCTGCAAGGCTTGGTGACCAATGACGTGACCGGGCCTCTGCCAGTCTGGGCGGCGCTGCTGACGCCGCAAGGCAAGGTTCTGTTCGATTTTCTGGTCTGGGCGGAAGGCGCGGACCTGCTGATCGATTGCGAAGCTGCTGATGCCGATGCGCTGGTCAAGCGCCTTTCGCTTTACCGCCTGCGCCGCAAGATCGGCATCGCAATCGATCCCGCGCTGGGCGTCCACTGGCGGCCGGGGGACGGCCCTGTGCCAGACCCGCGTCTTGCCGCATTGGGGCAACGCTGGATTGGCTATGCCGAGGGTGAGAGCGCGGTGAGTGCCTGGCGCACACACCGCCTGTCGCTTGGGGTGTGTGAAGGCCATGGCGAACTGGCCGACCTGCTCTGGCTGGAATGCAACGCCGCCGATCTGAACGGGGTCAGCTTTACCAAGGGCTGCTACGTCGGCCAGGAAAACACCGCGCGGATGAACTGGCGCCAGAAGGTCAACCGCCGGCTGGTGGTGGTGCCGCAGGGCGATAGCGATCCGAAGCGCCAGCGGGCGGCTTATCCCGATCTGGGGCTGGCGGTGGACCACCTGCGGGTGGAGGACATCAAGCCGGAATGGATGCCGGCGTGGATGGAAACGGGCGACTGACGGGGCGCTGTTTCAGCACCCCGTTCCCGGCGCGACCACGATCCCGGCTTTCAGCGCGCCTTCGATCAGCATCGCCTCGGCCATGTCGCGGGCCGAAGTGCACGGCAGTTCAAGCGATTGCGATAGCGGGCCGCCCATCAGCGCGTCACCCAGCGCCATCAGCACCAGCGCGTGCGTAACCGGGCGCATCTTGCCCGAACCGAATTCGTCCAGATCATCAACCAGATCGTGAATCACGTCGATAATCGGATCAAGCGCATCGTCATTGCCGCTGGCCAGCATCCACGTTGCGAGCGCCCCGCCGCCCTCCTTGTCGAAAGCGTCAAAGGTCAGGTCAACCACATCGCGCGCGCTGCCCACGCCCGAGCGACTGGCGATAACCGCATCCTCGATCGTGGCGCAGATCGTTTCGGCCAGATGCCGGGCCAGCGCCTTTTGCAGCCCTGCCGCCGAGCCGAAATGGTGGAGCAGGTTGGCGTGGGTACGCCCGATTCGCGCCGCCACCGCCTTCAGCGTTACCGCCTGCGGACCCAGTTCTATCAGCAACGAACGCGCGGCCTCCAGCGCGACGGTGCGGCTCTCTTCCTGGCTCAGGCGCTTTCTTATTGACATAAGTGTAAGTAACCCCTAGGTGGCGCTCATGAACGCTCACACCACCTTCCCGCTCGACGTAGAACCCACCCTTGCTTCGGGCAAGCCGGTTCCGACCCCCGCCGATCTTACCATCACGGTGCGTGATGAACGTTTTGGCCGCACTACCAAGCCCGGCCGCTGGTGGCTTAATGGTGATCCCGTTGCCACCGCCTGGCACAACGCGCTGTCCGCCACTTTCCCGCGGGGCGAGGCGTTCTTCATCGAAGCGGTCAAGGCCCACCGTGAAGGCGCGAACCCCAAGCTTGAGGCAGAGATTCGCGCCTTCGTGAAGCAGGAAATCAATCACACCCGCGAACACATCGTCTTCAACAAGGCCGCGACCGAGGCCGGCTATGACCTGACCGGGGTGGAACGCCGCCTGACAGAAACGCTTGAGCTGACCAAGGACCGCCCGGCGATCCTCAACCTCGCCGTGACCATGGCGCTAGAGCACTACACCGCGATGATGGCAGCGGAATTCCTTGCCAACCCCAAGCATTTCGCCGGGGCCGATCCCGAAACCGCGGCGATGTGGAAGTGGCATTCGATGGAAGAGATCGAGCACAAGGGCGTCGCTTATGACACCTGGCTTCACGCCACCCGCGGCTGGACCCGGTGGAAGCGCTGGAAGGTCAAAAGCCTGATGATGCTGATCGTCACGGGCCGCTTCGTCAGGAACCGCTGGCAGGACACCATTGAACTGCTTCGCCAGGACGGAATCACCGGGCCGATGGTCCACGCCCGGATCGCCTGGTATCTGTTCGGCACGCCGGGCGTGATGCGCCGCGTCTTCCCGGCCTGGTGCGCCTATTTCCTGCCGGGCTTCCACCCCTGGAACCACGATGATCGCGCGCTGATCGGCAAGGCGGAAAGCGAATTCCGCGACGCGGTGATGGCGTAAAGCCGCTCCCGATTGGGCTGACCTTGGGAAGCCCTTCCCATTTGGGGAGGGGCGATTCAATCTCAACAGCAACGGGCCCCGGCACCGGGTTTCCTCCCCGCCCTCGCGGGGAGGATCAGTTCACGCCGCTCGCATGGCGGTCATCGATGCGCCCCCGCTCCCGTCACCGTCGCAGTCCGACGATTGGCCAAGATGGATCGTGTGGACCACGGCAGGGCGGTCTTCACCCAGCGCAAGGCTGTAAGCCGGGCGGATTTCACCAGTGGGGCGGAAACCGATCTTGCGCAGCACCCGGCCCGATGCCTGGTTGCTGGTAAAATGCTTCGCCACCAGTTTGCGATGGCCCAGCGTGCGGGCCAGCCGCAGAACCGCGCGCGCCGCCTCTGTGGCGAAACCCTTGCCCCAGTGGTCGCGGGCGATCCAATAGCCAAGCTGCACGTCGACGCCATCGTGGGCAAGGCCGGCGCTGCCGATGATCCGCGCCGGTTCGGCGCTGGTGGGCAGGGTAATCAGGAAGTGCGGGCAGCGCGAATCCTGCGGCTGGCTGGCGAAGTGGCGGGCATCGTCCGGCGTGTAGGGCCACGGCGCGCGGGCCAGGTTCTTCACCACCCGCTCGTCACCGATCTGCGCCAGCAGTTCTTCCCAATCCTCTGGCCAGCCTGGCCGAAGGAACAATCTTTCGCTGCGAATGAACACGTCTTGTCTCCCGGTTCTCGCCCCGCCAGACGACCTAACCGCCTGAAGTGACAATGCCATTACGCCATGCGTCGGAACGGCTCCTTACCGGGCCGTCCTGCACAAGGTGTGCTGAGGGAGAGACGAAAAAAGGGAGACGGGTTGGCCCCTCTCCCTCGTTCTGCCGGTTTTGGTGCCGGCGGGGCCATCCCATCAGGGACAGCCCGTTATCGACTGTCCGTTATTCGGCGGCGACTGCCATGTCGATCGACACGTACTTGCGGCCAAGCTTGCCATCATGGAATCGCACGCGGCCTGCGGTCAGCGCAAACAGGGTGTGATCCTTGCCGATGCCGACATTGGCGCCCGGATAGACGCGGGTGCCGCGTTGACGGATGATAATGTTGCCGCCGACCACTTCCTGGCCGCCAAACTTCTTCACGCCAAGGCGACGACCGGCCGAATCACGACCGTTACGCGACGAACCGCCTGCTTTCTTGTGTGCCATGTCGAACTACTCCGGAATCTTATTCAGCGTCAGCGGCCTTGGCGGCCTTCTTGGCGGGAGCCTTCTTCGCCGGAGCTTCGGCGCCAGCAGCTTCTGCCTGGGGAGCGGCTTCCTTCTTGGCAGCCTTCTTTTCCTCACCACCAACCGCAAGAATGCGCAGCAGGGTCATCTGCTGGCGGTGGCCGTTGCGGCGGCGATAGTTGTGGCGGCGACGCTTCTTGAAAACGATCACCTTTTCCGACTTCGCCTGAGCGATGATTTCGGCCGAAACGACCACGCCGGCCACATCCTTGATCTCGCCGCCGTCGCCGGCCAGCAGGACGTCACCCAGGGTGATCTTCTCACCGGCTTCGCCAGCCAGCTTTTCAACCGCGATCTTGTCTCCGGCGGCAACCCGGTATTGCTTGCCGCCCGTGCGCACAACTGCGAACATGGTGCTTTTATCCGTTCATTTCATCCAAACCGCCGGACATCGTGCCGACAGCGCGCCGCCCCCAACCCGAAGGAAGAGGCCCGGCAAGAAGCGCCGCCCCTAGTCCAAGCATCCCCCGGTGTCAACGGGGTGTCACCGACACAACGCACGGAAATGACTCCCGCTGGCAAGCGCCGCACACCGTGCTAAGGCGTGGCGATGCGCCGCATCCACCTTGTCCTGTTCGTTATCCCCGCCCTGGCACTTTCCGCCTGCGCCAAGGATGCCGGCGGCTATCCCTCGCTGGCCCGGCGTCCGGCTGAACGGTTAAGCGGCACTGCCCCGGTGGTGACCCCGGCCCCGGTGGAAACCCCAGCGCCCGTGCCGCCCGAACTGATCGGCAAGCTGGACGGACTGCTTGCCAAGGCCCGCAGCGCCGACGCCCTGTTCCGCCAGCATATGCCCCGCACCCGCGCACTGGTTGCCGCGGCATCGGGTGCCGCCGTCGCCAGCGAATCATGGTCAGTCGCCACGGTTGCGCTCGCCGATCTCGAATCGCAGCGCAGCCAGGCGATGATCGCCCTGGCTGACCTTGATGCGCTTTACGCCGCAGAAGGCGTCAGGATGGGCGATACCAGCGCCATCGTCACCGCGCGCGATCAGGTGATCGCGCTGATGCGTGACGAGGATGCGGTGCTCATTGAGTTGAAGCGCGGGCTGAAAAGCTAAGCCCACCGCGTCAGATCGGAATGGTCTTCAGCGCGCGGTTCGATCCAGGCCCAGACCCCGCCCCGCTTCTCGCGCTTCCAGAACCACGAATCGCTCTTGAGGTGATCCATGGCAAAATCCACCGCCTCAAATACGGCGCGGCGATGCCTGGCCGCGGCGGATACGCAGACGATCGGTTCGCCGGGCAGCATGATCCCGGTGCGGTGAAGGATCATGATCCCCATCAGGTCAAACCGCGCCGCCGCGCGCCGGGCCAGCCCCTCCATCCCCGGCAGGGTCAGCGGCGCGTAGTGGCTAAGCTCCAGCGCCTCGATTCCGTCCCCGCCGCGCACCTCGCCAACAAAGGTGCAGACCCCGCCCAGCCCCGGATGGGCGTGCGTGAACGGGCCAACGAACTGACCGGGGTTGAACGGCTGGTGAAGCAGGCGAACGTCGATTCCCATCACCCACCGCTGACGGGCGGAAGGAAGGCCAGTTCATCCCCGCCCGCAAGGACAACTGCCTCGCCCCCGGTCACCAGCGCGCCGTTGAGTGCAATCCGCACCCGCTCGTCAAGCAGGGCCACGGCCAGATCGCGCGGCATCGCGGCGAGCACATCGGCGAGCGGGCCGGGTGCCACCTCGCGCTCAGGCGATCCCGCGAGGTCGGCCAGGCGGCCAAGGAACACCAGCCGGGCCACCCCTTACCCTCCCGTCACCGACATATGCCGGGCCAGCGCCGGGGCCTGCCCCTTGCCGTCGATTGCGAAGTGATGGCGCTCAGGCTTGATCGCCATCGCCCGGTTCAGCGCCGCTTCCAGCGCGACATCGGCATTGGCCGAGCGCAGCGCTGCGCGCAGATCCACCATCTCGCTGCCGCCAAGGCAGGGGTGAAGCTGCCCGGTGGTGGTCACCCGCACACGGTTGCAGCCATCGCAGAAGTTGCTGGTGAGCGGGGTGATGAAGCCCAGCCGCCCGCCGGTTTCGGCCACATCGACATAGCGCGCCGGGCCGCCGGTGCGATGTGCGCTGGCGGCAAGGGTAAAGCGCTGATCAAGCGCGGCGCGCACCTGGGTCAGCGGCAGGTATTGATCGAACCGGTCGGCATCGACCGCGCCCAGCGGCATCACCTCGATCAGGGTCAGGTCCATGCCCTGCCCATGCGCCCACTCGATCAGCGCAGGAATTTCGTGTTCGTTGACGCCTTTCAGCACCACGGTGTTGATCTTGATCTTCAGCCCCGCCGCCCGCGCCGCGGCAATGCCCTCCAGCACCTGTGTCAGCCCGTCGCGCCGCGCCAACGCCACAAAGGTCGCGCGATCAAGCGTGTCGAGCGAGACGTTGATCCGCCGCACCCCAGCCGCCGCCAGATCATCGGCATGGGAGGCAAGCTGCGTGCCATTGGTGGTGAGGGTCAGTTCCTCCAGCCCGTCACCCAGCCTGCGCCCCAGTGCCCGGACCAGTTCGATCATGTCACGCCGCACCAGCGGCTCGCCCCCGGTCAGGCGAATCTTTGTGACCCCGCGCGCGATGAAGGCCAGCGCAAGCCGGTGCAATTCTTCCAGGTCCAGCACCTCGGCGCGGGGCAGGAAGGTCTGCCTTTCCGGCATGCAATAGGTGCAGCGCAGATCACAGCGATCGGTAACCGACAGACGCAGGTAAGTGATGCGCCGCTGGAACTGATCGACAAGGCTCATGCCGGGGATGGTATCACAGGACCAGCGCCCGCGTCATCTAGCGGCAGATATTGCCCGGTGAGGCCCGGCGCGGCACCGAGATAGGCCAGCGCCGCCGTCACCGCCGCCGCGCTTCCCCCCGCCACTGCATTGACCCGGCCCGGAATCCGTGCCCGCGCCAATCCTTGAATCGCGGCCAGCCGCCAGGCGGTGTGAGTATGATCCGCCGACGGAAAAATCAGCACGAGATCGGTTTCGCCGCCAGCACCCGGCAGGATCGATGCATAAAACGCCTCGGCAGCCGCAAGCGGGTCATCTGGCAGGCTGGCTATCTCCAGCCGCTCCATCAGCGCCGCTCGCGCGTCAGGGTCATGCCGATTTTCTCGCCCGCTTCGCTGATCGCCAGCTTGACGATCTTGACGCTGACCCATTCGATCCGCTCATCCTGCAAAAACAGCGTATCGCAGATGTGATCGGCCACCGCCTCTATCAGCTTGAAGTGGACGCCCGGCGGCAACGCGTCGGACGCGGCGAACTTCAGATCCATGTAATTCTTGCTGGCTGACAGCGGCGTGTCCGGTTCAAACCGGGCGATCGGCTTCAGTCGGGTCTGGATGGTAATCCGCAGCGGCTGGGGACGGCCGGTTTCCTCCGAATAGATGCCGGTCAGGACATCGTGTTCGAAATCGGCAACTTCAAGAATCAGCGAATCGGCCATGTGCCGCCTTTAGCCCGGATTTGACCAGCGCGCGAAAATCGCAGTGGGGAGCAGCCGCCCACCTTGTTGTTCTTCGCGCATGGCAAGATCGCCATGCTCGATCCGGCCCGGCAGGTCGGCGAACACCTCGTTCAGCAGCCCCGCAAGCGCCAGAGAAGACATCCGCACTGCATAGACCGTCAGGAACAGAAAGCGGCTGTTTGCATCAAGCAGTTGCCGGCAATCGGTGACAAGGCCGGGCAGATGTTCCTCCAGCCGCCACACCTCGCCCTCCGGCCCGCGTCCGAACTTGGGCGGATCAAGAATGATCCCGTCATAACGCCGCCCCCGACGCACCTCTCGCGCGGCGAATTTGGCGGCATCGTCAACAATCCAGCGGATCGGGCGATCCGTCATGTCCGCCAACGCGGCGTTTTCGCGCGCCTGGGCGACCGATTTCTTGCTGGCATCGACATGAGTGACCGGGCCGTGGGCGGAAAGCGCCAGGGTGCCGACGCCGGTGTAGCCGAACAGGTTGAGGCTGGAAAACTCTCCCCCGCCTGCGGCGGTCCCCTTCCCCGTGCCGGGATGGTACTGCTCGCTCATCCATTCCCACACCGGGGCCATGTCGGGAAAGAAGCCGAGGTGGCGGAACGGGGTGCAACTGGCGGTGAAGCGCACGTCGCCCCGTTCGAGCGGCCAGCCTTCACGCGGCACTGGTCTGGCGAATTGCCAGCGCCCACCGCCGTCCTCATCCGAACCAGGCACGAATTCGCCATCGCTGGCCCAGCGTTCCAGCCGGGGCCGCCACAGCGCCTGCGGATCGGGACGGATGAAGCGGTGCGGGCCATACCGCTCCAGCTTGCGCCCGTCGCCCGAATCGATCAGGCCGTAGTCGGCCCATGCCTCGCCCGCCATGACCAGCGGCTGTTCGATCAGGTCCGCCACTCACCCAAACTCCCGCTCATGCCGAGCTGCCCGAAGCACGCGCGCGGCCGCCAAGCGGGGCGTGCGGCCTTCGGCAGGTTCAGGCTGAGCGGGGACAGGAGCAATGCTCACCCCCGCGCCACCGCGTGACTGGCAACGTAATTTGCGATGCTGTCGTAATCGCCCGGCAGGTCAACCAGCCGCTCCTCCCGCTCAAACAGATCGCCGATCCGTGCAGGCAGGCTGGGGCGCTGACCGGTCGCCCGCTCCACCGCGTCGCGGAACTTGGCGGGGTGCGCGGTGGCCAGCGTCACTACCGGCACATCGCGGGGGATGGTGGCGGCCCGCGCCGCGTGAAGGCCGATCGCCGTGTGCGGATCAAGCAGCTCGCCGCTGGCATCGAAGGCCCAGCGGATTGCCTGGGCCATGTCATTGGCATCGGCCCGTGCGCTGGAAAACAGCGCGGCTGCGCCCTGGCGCTGGGCGTTGGTAAGCTGCATCGTCCGGTTCGCTTCAAACCCGGCCATCTGCGCGGCCAGCGCCGCGCCATCACGCCCGCCAACGTCAAACAGCAGCCGTTCGAAGTTGGACGAAACCTGGATATCCATCGATGGTGCCGCGGTGGGCGTCACCGTTCCGGCCGAATAGTCACCCGTGGTCAGCGCGCGGTGGAGGATATCGTTGACGTTGGTGGCAACGATCAGCCGCTCGATCGGCAGGCCCATCTGCGCCGCGACATAGCCCGCGAACACGTCCCCGAAATTGCCGGTCGGCACCGCGAAGGCCACCTTGCGGTGCGGCGCGCCCAGTTGCAGCGCGGCGGCGAAGTAATAGACCACCTGCGCCATCAGCCGCGCCCAGTTGATCGAATTGACCGCGCCGATCGCAAAGCGGTCCGTCATCGCCCGGTCGGCAAACATCCGCTTCACCATGGCCTGGGCATCGTCAAAGGTGCCCTCGATCGCGATGTTGTGGACGTTGGGGGCCAGCACCGTAGTCATCTGCCGGCGCTGGACATCGCTGACCCGCCCCTTGGGATGGAGCATGAATATCTCGATCCGCGCCCGCCCGGCAACAGCATCGATCGCCGCCGAACCGGTATCTCCAGAGGTCGCGCCAACAATGGTCAGCGGATCGCCGCCACGGCTGAGAAATTCCTCAAACAACAGGCCCAGCAATTGCAGCGCCACATCCTTGAAGGCCAGCGTCGGCCCGTGAAACAGCTCAAGCAGCCAGTGCTGTTCATCAAGCTGCTTGAGCGGGGTCACCGCCTTGTGCGCGAAGCGGCCATAGGCCTGGGTGGTCAGTTCGAGCAGGCGTTCAGGCGTCAGGCAATCCCCGACAAAGGGCTGCATCACCCGCGCGGCCAGCGCGGCATAGGGCAGCCCCGCCATCCCGGCGATCTCGCCTTCGGTAAAGCGCGGCCATTCGCGCGGGACATAAAGCCCGCCGTCGGAAGCCAGACCAGCCAGCGTCGCGCCGGCGAAATCGAGCGCGGGAGCGCCGCCACGGGTAGAGATGTAGTCCATCAAACGGGGCCGTTAGCCCCCGCCCGTGCCGTCCGCAAGGCGCTTGCGCAGCGCCAGCGCGTAAATGACCAGCGCAGTCAGCGCGAACAGGAACCACTGCACCGCGTAGGACAAGTGGTTATTGGGGATCGCGTTGGGATCGGGCGCGGCGCTGGGTTGCAGTCCGGCAAGCGGTTGATCGGCCACCACGCGGGCGCCCTTAGGCCCATCAGGCGCGATCACGCCGCCAACGCTGCCGCCGGCATAGTGCAGCGGTGCCGGGTTCTGGGTCCAGCCCAGATTGACCTCAACCGCCATGCCATCGGCCGTTTTGCACTGGCCCCATTGCGCCCAGCCGGTATCGCCCTGGCGGTTGTGCCCCGCCATCGGCTGGGTATCGCCACCCGCAATGCATTCAAAGGTGGTGTGGCGAAACCACACCCTCTGCCGGGCGGCCGCGTCAAACGGCAGCGATGCATCGGAAGAAAGCTGCACGTTTTGGCTGTAGAGGTGCAGCAGCGCTTCCTTCTGCCGCAAGCGGTCAAGCTGCCAGAACCCCAGCGAGACCATCACCCCGGCCGCCAGCAGCACCAGCACGGTCGGGATCACCGGAATGCGGCGCAGGGTCATTCCTCGCGCAGATCCTTGCCAGTCGCCTCGCGCGCCTTGCGCTTGTATTCGGAAAACAGCAGCGCCGCCTTGGTAACCCGCAGGCCCCAGATCGTCGTCCCGACAATCAACGGTGTCCACAGCAGGACATGGACCCACCATGGCGGTTCAAACCTGAACTCCACGATCACGGCAAGGACCACCACCAGGGCACCGATGATTGTGGTCAGGAATGCCGCTGGTCCGTCACCGACATTGAACGAGGCGAAGTCCAGCCCGCAGATCCGGCATTTCGGGGCAAACCCGGTCAGACTGTCAAACAGCGTCTTGCTGCCGCACCGGGGGCAAAGCCCGCGCACCGCGGCGGCGGTGATGGTCGGTTCAGGCACGGCCCATGCACCACGGATCGGGCTGGTGATCGATCAGTTTACCCGCTCCGCCCCGCATCAGTGAACCGGATAGCCCCAGCCGCCCCAGACATAGATCGCCACGAACAGGAACAACCACACCACGTCAACAAAGTGCCAGTACCATGCCGCCGCCTCAAAGCCGAAGTGCTGACGCGGGGTGAAGTCACCGCGATAGGCGCGCAGCAGGCAGACGATCAGCATGATGGTGCCGACGATAACGTGGAACCCGTGGAAGCCCGTCGCCATGTAGAACGCGCTGCCATAGGTGTTCTGGCCAAACGGGAACGGCGCGTGGATATATTCATAGGCCTGGATGCTGGTGAACAGCAGGCCGAGCAGAACCGTCAGCCACAGCCCCTTCTTCAACCCTTCGCGGTCACCATGGATCAGCGCGTGATGCGCCCAGGTAACCGTGGTGCCAGAGCACAGCAGGATCAGCGTGTTGAGCAGCGGCAGGTTGAACGGGTCCATCACCGCTTCGATCGCCTTGGGCGGCCATTGCCCGCCGACCGCGTCGGACAGTTTTGACGGGAACAGCGAGAAATCGAAGAAGGCCCAGAACCAGCCAACGAAGAACATCACTTCCGAGGCGATGAACAGGATCATGCCATAGCGCTGATGCAGCTGAACGACCGGGGTATGGTCGCCCGCGTGCGCTTCATTGATAATTTTGCCAAACCACGAGAACATCGAGGCCAGCAGAACCGCCAGCCCCAGCCATGGCACGAAATGACCGCCGGGCATCTTGTGCATGAACAGCACCATGCCGCTGGTGAAGGTCAGCGCACCGATCGTGGTCAGCAACGGGGTGATGTCGGGCGGCAGGATATGGTAATCGTGGTTCTTTGTACCGGCCATGATGCTGTCGTCCCCGTCTCTCTGTCTCATCCGGCGAAGCGCTCCGCCGGGGAATTACCAGACGCCCTTATCGCGCCGGATCGGCCCGGTCCAGTACCTTTGCGGTGCCGTTCGCGGCCTTGTGGAAAGTGTAGCTGAGCGTAATCTGCGTCTCGTTCTTTGTCTCTGGATCGTCGGCGATTGCCGGGTCGACGTAATAGATCACCGGCATATCAACCTTCTGCCCCGGTTGCAGGGTTTGCTGGTTGAAGCAGAAACACTGGATCTTCTTGAAATACTTGCCAACCAGTTCCGGTTCCACGTTGAAGCTGGCAACCCCGGTAATCGGCTCGTTCGACAGGTTTTCCGCGGTGTAGAAGGCCTGCATCCGCTGGCCGATCCGCATGTCCTGCGTGATCTGCTGGGGGGCAAAGCGCCAGGCCATGCCGCGCTCCACATTGCCGTCAAACCGCACCGAAATGTGCCCGTCGCCCACTTGCACGGCATTGGCCTGGGCCGCGCTCGCCCGGCCGGTGGTGCCGCCATAACCGGTCACCTGGCAGAATATCCGGTACAGCGGGACCGAGGCGAAACCCAGCCCCAGCATGGCCAGCGCCACGCCGGCCATGATCATCGCGGTCCGGCGGTTGTGCCGCGGCGCGGGGCGGGATGCAGGGCTGTTCATCGCCCTCAATGCCTCATCTTGGCGATAGTGATGAAGAAGAACAGCAGGGCAAACCCCGCCAGCACCAGGGCCAGGGCACGATTGCGCCCGCGGATGATCCGCGCGCGTTCTTCTTCAGGGCTGGGAGGAATCTGCATTCGGGATCATCCGATCAGGAAACGGTCCGCCACCAGCGCGGCGAACAGGGCAAAAAGGTAGAACACCGAATAAGCGAACAACCGCTTTTCCGGGCGCATATCATCATCAGCCGCATTGCCGCGGAACACCGCGACCCGCAGCGCCAGCAGCAGGAACATCGCCGAAAGGATCAGCGCGGCAGCGCCATAAAGCCAGCCCGCGACGTGCAGCCAGAACGGCGCGAGGCTGAGCGGCAGCAGCAGCACCGCATAGATCAGAATCTGCCGGCGGGTGCTGTGATGCCCGGCAACCACCGGCATCATCGGAATTCCGGCTTGAGCATAGTCCGTTTCCACAAACAGCGCGAGCGCCCAGAAGTGCGGCGGGGTCCAGAAAAAGATGATCGCGAACAGCAGCACCGGCATCAGGCTGATCTGGCCGGTCGCGGCAATCCACCCGATCATCGGCGGAAAAGCCCCTGCCCCGCCGCCGATCACGATATTCTGCGGCGTGCGCGGCTTCAGCCAGATGGTATAGACCACGGCGTAATAGACGATCGAAACGGCCAGAATCGCCGCCGCCAGCCAGCTTACCGCCAGGCCCATGATCAGCACCGAGGCGACTGACAGCCCCACGCCGAAATCGCGCGCCACCTTGCGGTCCATCCGCCCCGCCGGCAGTGGCCGCCGGGCGGTGCGCTTCATCTTTGCATCAAGGTCCGCTTCCCACCATTGGTTGAGCGCGGCCGCGCCCCCTGCACCCAGCGCAATGCAGAGAATAGCGGTAAAGCCCAGAATCGGATCGATCCGCACCGGCGCGGCCAGCAGTCCGCTCAGCCCGGTGAATATCACCAGGCTCATCACCCGCGGTTTGGTCAGCGACAGGAAATCGCGCCAATCGGCAGGCAGGGAAACGGCGGGGGCAGCGGACGCGGTCATGATTCAGGGGCGCTATAGAAGGGTCCAGGCCTTGGCGAAAGCCCGTTTCCCCACTGACCTTTGCGCAAACGGGCCGATCAGAGCCGCTTGAGCCAGTCGACCAGCAGCGCATTCACCTCGTCAGGTTGTTCCTGCTGGGTCCAGTGGCCCACACCTTCCAGCACATGGCCCTCAACCTGCGGCGCGAACAGGCGCATCATCGCCACCGGATCGGCCACGGCCCCAAACAGCGTGGTCGCCGGATCGCGGCTGCCGCCGATGAACAGGCACGGCTGTTCGATCCGCTTGCCGGCCCAGGCTTTGAGCCATTCGTAATCCCGCTCGTGATTGCGATAGCGGTTGAGCGGACCGCGAAAGCCCGAGGAGCGGAACTCACCCTCGTAATAATCCAGGTCTGCGCCGGTCAGCCAGGGAACCGGCTGCGGATCGGGCAGACCTTCCAGAAAGGTCGCGCCCAGCGGCTTGTCCCAATAATTGCCCGGCGGCACGTCGCCGCTGATCGAATACATCATCCGGGCGACAAAATCGCGCGGGTCCGCCTCAGCCTCTTCCTCGGCCACGCCGGGTTCCTGAAAATACTCCTGATAAAAGAAGCGGCCCTGGCTGGTGAAATGTTCACGAAAAATTTCCGTGAACGGGCGCTGCGGCGCGCCGGAGAACGGCACGGACAGGCCCGCCACGGCCCTGATCCTGTCTGGCCGGGTAAAGGCCGTGTTCCACACGATCGGCGCGCCCCAATCATGCCCGATCAACACCACCGGCTCACCGGGCGACAGCGCATCGGCCAGCCCCACCAGATCGCCGGCGATCTTCTCCAGCGTATAGTCCTCAACCCGGGGCGGTTTGCCGGAACCGCCATAACCGCGCACATCGATTGCGCAGGCCGTGAACCCGGCATCCGCAACCGGGCCAATCTGGTGCCGCCACGAATACCAGCTTTCAGGAAAACCATGAACCATGACCGCCAGCGGCCCGCTGCCCTGAATCGCGCAGCGCAGGGTGACCTCGCCAGTGTCGATCAAACGGAAATCAGTCATCGGTTGTTCTTTCTATTCAAGGAAGAAGCCGGGGGGATAGACCGACAAACCCGGAAAAGCCTGCTTCCAACCAACTCTTGCTGCACGGGCAATGATGTCCTTGCAGACTTCCGGCATCGCTTCGCCATAGGTAACAATGGGCTCATAACCCAGCTCTTGGGCTGCGCCGAGATCGGCAATCATCGGAAATTCAATACTCCAGGGTGACAAGCCTTTGAAACCGATGGGTGCGCCGTCAAACGGCACCAAATGCACCGTCTTTCCCAAAGCATCCAAAACGGCCTGTGCTATCTCCAGCACGGTTGGACAGGCGGGATCGCCCGCGTTGAGTATCTGACTGCCGACTGCCTCAGCGCTGAGCCTTACTATTTCCGCCAGATTCTCTGTCGCCACAGGGTGAAATCGCGACGCACCGTTCCAAGAGACCGGAATCGTTTCGCGCCCAGCCAACACTTGCTGGATAATCCACCATTCCCGGGGAGAGCGGCTGCCTTTGCCGTAAATGGCACCCGGTCTGATGATGGCGCTCGGTAGGTCGAGCGCCATCACCGCATCCTCCATCGCCACCTTGCGCGTTGAATAGGTTTGAGGTCCGGGCGAGACGCGCCGGTTGTCTTCCGGAACCGGAACAACAAATTTCGGAGCCCCACTCGTCCATGCCTCGTCGAGCGTTCGGCCCTGTTCATCCGCATAGACACTGATGCTTGAAATCACGACGAGCTTGCCAATGCGGTCGCGCAACTGCCCCCATTGCATCGCATCGTCGGCGTCAAAGGCGATCGTATCAACAATCAGGTCAAAACCGTCGGCAACGGCTTTTTGCAATGTCGCGTTGTCCCTGCGGTCCAAAACAAAAGAAGGCACCGTAGCGGTGCCTTCCTGGAATTCTGCAATTCGGCTCGTGCTGCCGACTGAAACTTCCCAATCCCGGGAAAGCAGGTTGGCGCAAACCGCGCGTCCGATCTGACCCAAGCCCAGAACGAACGCGCGCCGCGTCATTTTTGCGCTGCCTTAGTGACCGTCCTTGTCGTCAATCACCGGCAGGGTTTCGAACTGGTGATACGGCGGCGGGCTCGACAGGGTCCATTCGAGCGTGGTCGCGCCCTCGCCCCAATAGTTGTCGGGTGCCTTCTTGCCCATGGTGAAGGCGTAGATGATGTTGGCGAACCACACCAGCAGCGACGCCGCCATGATCTTGTAGCCCAGCGTCGACAAGCTGTTCCAGTGCTCAAACGCAGGGGCATAGTCAGGAATGCGGCGCGGCATCCCCTGCCAGCCCAGGAAGTGCTGCGGCATGAAAATCAGGTTCACGCCAACGAAGAAGATCCAGAAATGGATGTGGGCCAGAAGCTCGGAATGCATCCGTCCGCTCATCTTCGGGAACCAGTAATAGAAGCCGGCAAACAGCCCCGTCACCGCCCCCAGCGACAACACGTAATGGAAGTGGGCAACCACGAAATAGGTGTCATGCACCACATCGTCGATCCCGCCATTGGCCAGATAGACCCCGGTAACCCCGCCGATCACGAACAGGAAGATGAAGCCCATGGCCCAGACCATCGGGCTCTTGAACTCAATCGATCCGCCCCACATCGTTGCGATCCACGAGAAGATCTTGATGCCGGTGGGCACCGCGATCACCATGGTTGCAGCAGTGAAGTACATCTTGGTGTTGAGCGACAAACCAGTGGTGTACATATGGTGCGCCCAGACGATGAACCCGACCACGCCGATCGCGACCATGGCATAGGCCATGCCGAGGTAGCCGAAGATAGGCTTTCTGGAGAAGGTCGAAACGATCTGGCTGATGATGCCGAAGGCCGGCAGGATCATGATGTACACTTCAGGATGGCCAAAGAACCAGAACAGGTGCTGATACAGCACCGGATCGCCGCCGCCCGAAGGATCAAAGAACGTGGTGCCGAAGTTGCGATCGGTGATCAGCATGGTGATCGCCGCCGCCAGAACCGGCAGCGCCAACAGCAACAGGAAGGCGGTAACCAGCACCGACCACACGAACAGCGGCATCTTGTGCAGGGTCATGCCCGGCGCGCGCATATTGAAAATGGTGGTGATGAAGTTGATCGCCCCCATGATCGATCCCGCGCCAGCCAGGTGCAGCGCGAAGATCGCAAAGTCCGTCGCCGGGCCGTTGGAGCCGTAGGTTGAAAGCGGGGCATAGGCTGTCCAGCCGATTCCCGCGCCATTGCCGGTGGCGTCACCCGGCATGAACGGTGAAATCATCAGCGAGCAGAAACCCGCGAAGGTTAGCCAGAACGAGACGTTGTTCATGCGCGGGAAGGCCATGTCCGGCGCGCCGATCATCAACGGCACGAACCAGTTGCCGAACCCGCCGATGATTGCCGGCATGACCAGGAAGAACACCATGATCAGGCCGTGGGCCGTGATCAGCACGTTCCACAGGTGCAGCGCATCGTTCATTTCCGCCGGCTTGCCATCAAGCCAGGTGGCGATTGCGCCCAGGTACTGGATCCCCGGATGGGCCAGCTCAAGCCGCATGATCCCCGAGATCGCGCCGCCGACCAGGCCGGCGAAAATCGCGAAGATCAGGTACAGCGTCCCGATGTCCTTGTGATTGGTCGACATGAACCACCGGGCGAAGAACGCCGGCTTGTGATCATGGTCGTGATCGGCGTGTCCGTGCTCTTCATGAGCCTGGAAATGTTCGGCGGTGGTGGCCATGGTGGAACCCTTGTCCTTTACAATTCTGGCTCAGGCGGCGGGCTTGGCCGCAGCGGCGGGAGCGGAAGCAGCAGCCGGGGTGGCGGCGGCGGGCGCGGCGGCAGCGGCCGGAGCGGCAGCAGGTGCGCCATCGATCTTGCCACCCTGGGCAATCACCCAGGCGTTGAACTTGTCGCGCGGCAGAGCTTCAACCACAATCGGCATATAGCCATGACGCGCGCCGCACAACTCTGAACACTGGCCATAATAGACGCCCGGTTCGTTGATTACCATCTCACGCTCGTTGATGCGGCCCGGAACGGCGTCAATCTTGAACCACAGCGACGGCACCGCGAAGGAGTGGATCACGTCCGCCCCAACCGCCTGCAGACGGATCGGTTCACCCACAGGAACGACCATGCGGTTGTCCACGGCAAGCTGAGCCGGTTCGCCGCGCTTCACCGCTTCTTCATCCGACAGCATGTTCGAGATCACTTCAATCCCGCCGTTGTCGGGATAGGAATAGGTCCAGAACCACTGGTTGCCCGTGGCCTTGACCGTAACCGCAGTCTTTGGCGAGGGGGCATATTGCCGGGCCACCAGCTTTAGCGAAGGCACCGCGATCACCACCAGAATCAGCACCGGAACCGCAGTCCAGATGATTTCCAGCAAGGTATTGTGGCTGGTCTTCGACGGCACCGGATTGGCGCGCCTGTTGAAACGCAGGATTACGATCAGCAGCAGAACAAGCACGAAAACCGTAATCACCGCCATCACGACGATGAGCCACTCGTGCAGGCCGGTCGCGACATTGCCGTTGGGCGAATACTGGGTCTGGACGTTGATGCCGCCGGGAACCGGCATCCCCTTGCCCGCTGTCGGCTTCATCGGCGTATAGCCGCCGGGCGCAACCTTGAAATGCGGGTCGTTGGGATCAATTGCGGGAGCAGCGGGGGCGGGTGCCGCGGCAGCCTTGTCAACCGCCGCCGGGGCGGCGCTGGCACTTGCGGCCGGAGCAGCGGCGGGCGCAGTGGCCTGTGCCACCTGCGGCGCGGCCAGCAGCGCAAGCGCCAGTCCGAATCCCTTGATCGCATGACCCGCAGCGCGGGCGGTATCGCCGAATTTCATCGTTCCTCGTGCTTTCGCTTATCCTTTGCGGCGGAAGAACATCAGTCCCCTCCCGCCCCCGTGGGAGACATTTCGATTGGGCCTATACGCGCGCTTGCGGGGCACCTCAAGCGCCTCTAGGGGAATTTTTGACAGCGCTCAATGACGCCGCCCGGTTGCGGCATCGCAAGTTGCATGAAAGGCCCCGTTTCCCATGCAGGATGAAGACGTCCTAGCCGAATTTCGCACCAGCAAGGCATTGCTGGAAGGGCATTTTCTGCTCAGTTCTGGCCGCCACAGCGCCCATTACCTGCAATGTGCGCGGGTGTTGATGGATCCGATGCGCGCATCGCGGCTGGCTGCAGCGCTGGCCGCGACCTTCCCCCGCGAACTGCGCAAGGAGATCGCCAAGGTGGTATCACCGGCGATGGGCGGGGTGATCTTTGGCCACGAAATGGGACGCGCCCTGGGGGTTGAGGCGATGTTCGTGGAGCGTCCCACCGGCACGTTCGAGCTGCGCCGCGGCTTTGCCCTTGAACCGGGTGAAAAGGTTCTGATGGTGGAAGACGTGGTCACCACCGGCCTGTCCAGCCGCGAAGCGATCAAGGCGATCGAAGCTGCCGGGGGCGTGGTGATCGCCGGTGCCGCGCTGGTTGACCGGTCCGCCGGCAGCGCGGATCTGGGCGTGCCGTTCTACCCGCTGATCGCGCTAAACTTCCCGACCTTTGCCGAAGACGAGCTGCCCCCCGAACTGGCCGCGATTCCCGCGGTCAAGCCGGGGAGCCGCGCGCAGGCCTGAACCGGAGCGGCCCATGCCCCCTTCCCGCCTCCGCCTTGGCGTCAATATCGATCACGTCGCGACCATCCGCAACGCGCGCGGCGGTGATCATCCCGATCCGGTTCGCGCGGCGGAAATTGTGGCAGCCTGCGGCGGGGACGGCATCACTGCGCATCTGCGTGAGGATCGCCGCCATATCCGCGACGAAGACCTTGCCCGCATTCAGGCCGCCACCAGCCTGCCGCTCAATCTGGAAATGGCCGCGACCGATGAAATGCTGGAAATCGCGCTGCGCCACCGGCCGCACGCGGCCTGCATCGTCCCCGAACGGCGCGAGGAACGCACTACCGAGGGCGGACTGGACGCCGCCGGGCAGCACAACCGGCTCTATCCGATTGTCCAGCGCCTGCTTGACGCCGAGATCCGCGTCAGCCTGTTCATCGCCCCGGAGGCCAAGCAGATTGACGCGGCGATCCGCCTCAACGCCCCGGTGGTGGAACTGCACACCGGCGAATATGCCCACGCCGAGGGGGAAGCGCGCGCGGTTGAGCTGAAGCGCATTGCCGACATGGCCGCGCTTGCCGTGCGCAACGGAATCGAACCCCACGCCGGCCACGGCCTGACTTACGACAACGTCCAGCCGATCGCCGCGATCCCGCAATTGGCGGAACTTAACATCGGACACTATCTGATCGGCGAGGCGATCTTTACCGGCCTGGAAGCCTCTGTGCTGAAGATGCGCGAACTGATGGACGCGGCGCGGTGATGCTGCACGACCAAATCCTCCCCGGCCCGGGGAGGGGGACCACCGAAGGTGGTGGAGGGGCACGCGCGTTTGATCACAACCGGGATAGGGTCGGAACACTCGCCTGTCCCCCTCCACCATCCTGCGGATGGTCCCCCTCCCCGGGCCGGGGAGGATTTGCATGATCATCGCCATCGGTTCCGACCTGTGTAACATTGAGCGGATTCAAAACTCGCTCGACCGTTTTGGCGAGCGGTTTGAAAACCGCGTATTCACCGCTGTCGAGCGCGCCAAGGGCAACAGCCGACCCTTCACCAAGGCTGGCACCCTGGCCAAGCGCTTTGCCGCCAAGGAGGCCTTTTCAAAGGCGGTCGGCACCGGGTTCAAGGCAGGGGTGTTCATGAAGGACATCGGTGTGGTCAATGCCAGAAGCGGCGCGCCCACCCTGGCCCTGACCGGCGGCGCGGCGGCGCGCCTTGCCAGCCTGATTCCCGAAGGGCACCAGCCCGTGGTTCACCTGACCCTTACCGATGACCATCCCTGGGCACAGGCCTTCGTCATTATCGAAGCCCGCTCGCTGTGACCCGCCAACCAAGCGAGAACCCGATGCTGCCTGCCGACGCTGCCAATTCCGCAGCGCTTGAAACCGCCCCAGCCCAACCCGGACGTGAGAAGGTTGACTGGTGGGCTGAACTGCGCGGCCTGGCGCTGATGCTGCTGGCGGTGCTGGCGTTCCACAGCCTGATCGTCAAGCCGTTCTACATCCCCTCCATCTCGATGATGCCCAACTTGCTGGTGGGTGACCGGCTGGTGGTGTCCAAATATCCCTATGGCTGGAACTGGGCATCGGCCAGCTTTCACGTCCTGCCGCGCAGCGACAACCGGCTGCTGCCCCGCACCCCGAACTATGGCGATATCGTGATCGTGGTGCCGCGCAACCGCACGGACGATCTGATCAAGCGTGTCGTCGCCCTGCCCGGGGACCGGATCGCTGTGGTGAACGGCCAGATCGTGCTCAATGGCAAGCCGGTGCCGCAACAGGTCGTGCCGGAGGTGCAGATCCCCGCTGACCCGGAACTGGATTGTACCGATCGCGGACCGGTGCCCTATTATTGCTACAATGAATTTCAGAACTATCACGTCCGCCTGCCATCTGGCCGCCAGGTGATTGAGCCGCCGACCCTGCAGGAAACCCTGCCGAACGGCGCGACCTATCTGATCATCCGCGACGATGCGCTGAACCCGGCCAACAATTTCCCTGAAACGGTGGTGCCGGCCGGCCACGTCTTCCTGATGGGTGACAACCGGGACCACAGCGCCGACAGCCGTTTTCCGATGGAGCAGGACGGTCTGGGCGGACCGGTGCCGCTGTCCGACGTGGGCGGACGAGCCGAATTCATCACCTTTTCGCTTGATGGTAGCCAAACCTGGAACCCGTTGTCCTTCTGGACAGCGCTGCGCGAAGGGCGCAGCGGGACCAGCCTGCGCCCGGTCCACGTTCCCCAAACCAGATGAGGGCGCAGCAGTGGCTCGCAAATTTCTCTACTTCATAGCGCTGTGCATCGTCATTTATCTGGCGGGCCGGACCGCATTGCAATTCTATCCCGAACAACTCACCCGAATCAGCTTTACCCCCAGCGGCGGCTTTGAGCCCGAGCCGGCGCTGGCCGCCAATGCCTATGCCGATCCGGCGATGTGGCTGGCAAGCCCGGCGCTTGGCGAGAAAAGCCCCGCGGCCTGGCGCCCGGACGGGCTGACTGAAGACGGGCTGACTGAAGACGGCCCGGTGCTGAACGTGCCGGTGTTTTTCGTCCACCCCACCAGCTACCTCAACAAGGCGCACTGGAACGCCCCACTGGACGATGCACCGGCCCGCGCCATCGCAGAAACGATGATCCGGGGCGAAGCGAGCGCATTCAATCGCTCCACCCAGATCTGGGCGCCGCGCTATCGCCAGGCAACGATCGGCGCCTTCGTTTCGGACAAGCCCGAAGCACGCCAGGCGCTTGATCTGGCCTATCGTGACGTGGCCGAGGCATTCGGCCAGTTCATCGCCGCGCTACCGCATGGGCAGCCCTTCGTGCTCGCCGGGCACAGCCAGGGCAGCTATCACATCAAGCGGCTGATGCAGGAACGGATCAAGGGCACCCCGCTCGCCAAACGGGTGGTGGCAGTCTATGCCATCGGCTGGATCGTCGACCGGAATCGTGATCTGCCCGCCATGGGGCTGCCCGCCTGTGAGCGACCCGACCAGACCGGCTGCGTCATCAGTTACCTGTCATTCGGCGATCGGGCTGACACCACGATGATGCGCAGTGCCTTTGCCCGGTTTGCCGGATCAGCCGGGGCGACGGGCGACCAGCCGGCGATCCTGTGCTCCAATCCGTTGACCGGCGGCACGGGCGGATCGGCCCCAGCCTCTGCCAACCGCGGCGCCCTGGTGCCCAATGTGGATATGACGGCCGGACGGATTGTCCCCGGCTATGTCGGAGCAGCCTGCGCGCCTGATGGCACGCTGCGAATCGGTGCTGGTCCCGATATCGGCCCCTATGTGCTGCCCGGCGGCAATTATCACGTCTATGACTATCCGCTGTTCTGGGGCAACCTCAGGTCTGACTTCCAGGTGCGGGCGCAGGCATGGAAATAGTCACCGCCAATGCCGGCGATTTCCGCGCCGCGCTGCCCGGCGCCGGGGCGCTGATCGGGCTTGATCTGGGCACCCAGACCATCGGCACCGCCTTTTGCGACGCCGGCTGGCGGTTCGCCTCGCCCGGCAAGACATTGAAGCGCGGCAAGTTTGGCGCGGACAAATCCTTACTGGCCGCGCTGATTGCCGAGCGCAGCATCAAGGGTGTCGTTATCGGCCTGCCGCTCAACATGGATGGATCGGAAGGCCCGCGCAGCCAATCGAGCCGCGCCTATGCCCGCAATCTGGCCGCACTGGGCCTGCCGATCCTGCTGTGGGACGAGCGCTGGTCCACCGTCAGCGCCGAGGGCGCGCTGATCGCTCAGGACATGAGCCGCGCCAAGCGCGCCGCGCGCATCGACGCAGCCGCCGCGGCGGTAATCCTTCAGGCAGCGATTGACGCATTGGCGGGTGGGTTCGCCTAGACTCTCCTATCCAGCTTGGAGCATCGCGAGTTCTTTGCGCCGCACTTTGGCTTCCATTTCAACCAAAAGGCTGCCCGACTCCTCGGCCTCGCGCCACAAGGCGTCCTTCATGGCCGGGTCTGCTTCTCGCGCGGCCAAAGCGTCCCATGCTGCCAGACGCAACCGGTCGCTGGGGTGGCGGTGGGCAAAGCGGTGACCAAGATCGATCGCCTCGTCGCTTCCCAGGCCGATCGCCACCTTCAGCAGGGCCTCGCTCGGCGCGGGCGAAATGATGGTGCCAACCCGGCGCATCTCCAGATCGAAACGGTATTGATCAAGCCAGCCCTGGACTGCAGCCATGTGCATTACATTAAGCGAGACTGACAGGGAATCAGCAGGAAACTGCGCATGAACATCAAGGTGGGCGCGATAATGCAGTATTTTGCCTTCCTCCAGCCGCGATCGTTCGATGAAGCGCAGCGACGGCACTGGCTCGCCTTGCCAGCCGACGACTTGTTCGTAATCGTATTCATAGTAATCGCTCCAGTAGCCCGGCCCGAAATATCCAAGCGTCAGAAAATCGAAATTGTGATCATGCGCCATACCATAGGCGAATGGACCGCCGCCTGATGCGCGTATCGCATAGTCATTTTCTGCTGGCCAAAGGTTGGCGCGAATGAAGAACTGGCCGCTGGGCGGAACCAGCATGATGACCTGCGGGCCATAGCCACTTGTCTGCGCATCATCACGGTGGCGCGCGGCAAGGCGCTCTACAAGAACGTCGCCAAGGAAAGTGCGGTTGTTGCCCAGCCGCCGCAACCACAGCGCGGCATGGTTCAGGCTATTCTGGTCACGGGGATCAAAGCCATGCTCGCCAATCGCCTCGCTCACTTGTTCCAGCGTTCCGGCGGCCGGGTCAGTCACCGTGATCAGGCTCGGCATGGTTCGATCTCCGAAAGTTGGGGATAGGTTGCAACCAGTTGCGCCCGTAGCGCTTCAGCGGGGATCCGAAGCGGATCATCCGCTCGCCCAGCAACCCGGCAAAGGGCGGCGAAGCCTTCGGCGGTATCGAGCGCCAGGCATTCACGCAGCACCTGCCAGCGCATCGCGGGACTTGCGTGTTCTTCAACCATAGCCGCCAGCAGCGGTGCGGCATCGCGCCGGCCCATGCGCGCCAACAGCGACGCGGCAAGTTCATGCTGACTGTCTGAAGACCTGGCAGCTGCTTGCTGCAACAAGGCACCGTCCTTCAACGCATATTCACACGCTGTCGCACAATCACCGCTGTCACGCTGCAACTTAATCAAAACATGGGTTGCCGGAACCCTAAGATAAATCTGCGCCTCATGCGAGCCGATCCGGTGCGCCAAGGCACCTGGCGCAACCCAGCATGACTCTCGCACCAGCTCTGCGCGGTCAGAAAGCCGGGCTGCTACTCTGACCCGATCAACCTGGGCGGTCCCGGCCAGCACATGTTCCCAGGTCTCGCAAGGATTGAAGCAGACGCTGTGAGGATGGGGGCGGCGATCAAGCCCAGCCCCGTCAATCGCCAGCAGCGTCAGCGCTGTCGTGTCCCGCTGCAAGATAGTCAGAGTAGTCAGGACACTGTCGGTGCTGTGCCGCAGAGGAGACTGCGCCAACGGATCGCGCGCCAGTTCTACCAGGAGCGGACCAATCAAGTCTGCTGAAAAGCGCGTTGCAAAATCGCCCGGTTCGAACAGCGCCGAAAGATAGGGCAGATCACCTAGATCAGCTCCGTTGTGAAGCTTGGTCAACTCTTGATGGGCGGTGCGGCCCGACGCACCACTGCGCCACCGCTCCACGGCCTTGCCCATCCGGTCCGGCAAGTGGCGCTGCGCGTTGCCGTTGCCGCGCAGCGCCGTCAATTCTGGGCGAACCAGCATCCCGCCTTCGCTCGCTTACGGATTCATTACGCTATAAACAAACACCATCACCGCGATCACCGAATTGTCGGTGGCAGTGGCCTGGGCCGGCGTGGCCAGGCTGCCGAATATGCCAGTAAGCGTGTTCAGGTCAGGCAGCGACGCCAGTTCGATAATCGGAAGATGCATGGTGATCTCCTTGTTTGGCGCAAGACCCCTTGTCCTGCCCTTCCAGTCTTCGCGGCACACCCGTCCAAGCGGAAATTAAAACATTGTAATCGCCACCCGCTGCCCGCAGAGGAGGCGGCATGACCACGCCGAAGGACCCGACCAGCCTTTACGAAACGCCGCCGGAATTTGTTTTCGATCCGGCCCGGGCCGCGTCGATGATGACCCGCCATGGCCACGGCGGATGGCTGGGGCTGACCTATCGTGGCCACGGAGAGGGATGGTTCGAACTGGAACTGCCCTGGCGTGAGGAACTGGTCGGCATGGCCGAAACCGGGGTGCTGGCATCAGGGCCGATCATCAGCTTGATGGACAACGCCACGTCGATGGCGGTCTGGACCCGCACTGGCCGGTTCGTTCCCCATGCCACACTGGACCTGCGGGTTGACTATATGCGCGCGGCGGTGCCCGGACAGGCCCTGATCGGCCACGGCGAATGCTACAAGCTGACCCGGACAATCGCCTTCATTCGCGGTGTCGCGCATGATGGCGATGCCGATGATCCGGTGGCTCACGTCATCGGCACTTTCATGGCGACCCACGGAGCCTATCTGTGAACGATCTGGCCCTGCCCCCCTATGCCGATGCGTTGGGCATCGCGGTTGACCGGGATGAAGACGGCAATCCGGTGATGTTTGTCGATTTCTCACCCCGAATCCTGGGCCGCCCGGGATTTCTCCACGGCGGCGCGCTGAGCGGCCTGATGGAAATGGCCGGCTTTGCGGCGCTGCGAGCCGAACTGGCCCGCCGGGGTGAGGCGGGGAAGATCAAGCCGGTCAATATCCAGGTGGAATTCATGCGCGGCGGCACCGAACAGCGCACCTTCGCGATGGGCAGGGTAACGCGCGCCGGACGCCGGGTGGCGCTGGTCAATGTCGAGGCCTGGCAGGATGACCGCGCCAGGCCGATCGCGCTGGCGCAAATGAAGTTTCTGCTCAACCCCGCCGGATGATCACGACCATCCCTGGGGGTGGCTCCACGCCCTGCCCCGGCGCAAACGACCGGCGCACCGCATCGGCCCGGGCGCGATTGAGGATCGCAGGTGAAACGCGCGGATCGTGCAGCACAAGGTCAGCCATGCCCAGCCAGTGTGCCTGACGCAGCGTCAGGTCATCAGGGTCATCGCTGGACAGGATAATTTCATTGACTTGTGAAGGGGTTGAATTGCCCTGTTCAAGCCAATTCCCGATCTTGTCAGCCGACTGTTCGTGCATCGGATCAAGCGCTGCCCCCTCGGCCAGCGCCGCGTCAAGCACGCGCCGCCGCTCCGCCGGATCGGGCCAGCGCTGCCGCATTCGGTCACGCGCGCTGGCCAGACCGGCGGCGAGCGCGCCCAGAGAGGTGGGCAGCAGCGTTTCAAGCCGCAGCCGCAGCGCCTTGGCCAGGCCGGCGGAAGCACCGCCCGTCCCCACGGCGATCAACACCGGATCACGGTCCAGAATGCTCGGCACGGTGAAATCGCACAGATCCGGGCGATCCGTGACATTGACAAGCACCCCCCGCGCCTTGAGCGCGGCGGCGACCTCTTCCGGATTTTCCAGCGCAACGAAAGCCAGCCGTGCGGCGCCATCATCCATAGCGACCACCCGCGCTCCGGCCCGCTCAACCAATCGCCGTTTGGCCTCTGCCGCTTCGCCCGCGCCCAGCACGATCACCGGCTGGCCAGCGATGCGATGGAACAGGGGAAGGCTGTGCATTGACCCTAGTCCTTGAGAAAGTCCGGCACCCGCTCCGCCGCGGTGATCGCTTCTGGCAGGATCCGGTCGGCCACAACGGCGTACTTGTCGCCATCGACCATCACTTCCGCCACAAAGCCGCGGCTGTTGTAGCTGGACGCCATGGTTGCGCCATAGGCCCCGGCGGTACGGAACACCGCCAGATCGCCCGCCTCGATCGCGTCAATCTCGCGGTCCATCGCGAAGGTATCACCGGTTTCGCAGATTGGGCCGACGATATGCGCCGTCATCCGCTGACCATTGGGCTTCACCGCATCGAAATCATGCCACGATCCGTACATCGCCGGGCGCGCAAGATCGTTCATCGCTGCATCGACCACCACGAACGGCGTGCGGTTGGAACTGCGCTTGACCCGAATGGCCCGGGTCAGCAGCACCCCGGCGTTGCCGGTGATGACCCGCCCCGGTTCGAACATCAGCGTCACGTCCCAATCCGCGGTTACCCGCGCAATCATCGCGGCATATTGCGCCGGTGAGGGAAATACCTCGCCCGCGCGATAGGGCACGCCCAGACCGCCGCCAAGGTCAGCATGAGTCACGGCATTGCCGCCCGAACGGATCTCCGCGATCAGATCGCCCAGCTTGACGAAGGCATCTTCCAGCGGTTGCAGATCGGAAAGCTGACTGCCGATGTGAACCGCCACCCCGCGCATATCCAGCCCCGGCAGCGCCGCAAGCCGTGCATAGATGGACGCGGCCTGATCGATCGGTACGCCGAACTTGTTCTCTGCCTTGCCCGTAGAAATCTTGGCGTGGGTGCGGGCATCGACATCGGGATTGACCCGCAAGGCGCAAGGCGCGCTCAGACCGCGTGCCGCCGCCAGGGCAGCAAGCTCAACCCCCTCTTCCTCGCTTTCAAGATTGAACTGGCCAATCCCGGCCTCAAGCCCCTGGATCATCTCGCGCTGCTGCTTGCCGACGCCGGAAAAGACCACGTCGCGTGCCGGCATTCCCGCGGCAAGCGCGCGGGCCAGTTCTCCGCCCGAGACGACATCGGCCCCCAGCCCTTCGCGCTGCATGACGTTCAGCACGGCCAGGTTGGGATTGGCCTTGATCGCAAAGGCAATGTGGACGCGCGGCAGAATAGCCAGCGCTTCACGAAAAACGCGCGCATGGCGTTCCAGCGTGGCGCGCGAATAGACATAGACCGGCGTACCCACTTCCCGGGCAATCACGCTCAGCGGCACATCCTCGGCGCAAAGCACGCCGTCGCGATATTCAAAATGATCCATTGGTTCAGGCTCTTTTACTTGTCAGACGATGGTGGCAGGTCGAACGGGTCTTCGGTCCGGTCCTCGGACCGTTTTCGAAGCTCGACACTGCGTTCCGGCGCAGCCTGCTGGGTCGGTTTCAGAAGTGTTTCCGCATCCTGCCGGTTTTCGCTGCCATAGGCCGCAACCGGCAGCGCCTTGCCCGCCGCCGGCTTCAACGGCGCGGTGTCTCCGCACGCGGCGAGTGACAGCGCCAGGGAAATGACGGCGGCGAAACGTATCACAAGATCACTCCAGACCAAGCGCTTGGCGCGCTTCCAGGATTCTGGCCCTTACCTGTTCCGGCGCGGTTCCGCCATAGCTGGCGCGCGCGGCGACCGACGCCTCTACTGACAAGGCGGCAAAGACCCGCGCATCAATCCGCGCATCGATTGCCTGCAGATCGGCCAGCGGCAACTGGTCAAGCGCAATGCCCCGGCTTTCCGCCAGTTTGACCGCTGCCCCGGTTATGTGGTGGGCTTCGCGGAACGGAATATCCGCCTGCCGCACCAGCCAGTCGGCCAGGTCGGTCGCCGTGGCATAGCCCAGCTCGGCCGCGGCGCGCATCCGATCGGTGCGGAACCGCGCCCCTTCCACCATCCCGGTCATCGCCGCCAGGCACAGGGTCAGCAGCCCGGCTGCCTCAAACACCGGCGGCTTGTCATCCTGCATATCCTTTGAATAGGCCAGCGGCAGCCCTTTCATGGTCATCATCAGGCTGGTCAGGCATCCGGCGATCCGCCCGGCATGGCCGCGCACCAGTTCCGCCGCGTCGGGGTTCTTCTTCTGCGGCATGAT
>JAFEEX010000001.1:97287-152341 GCA_018240895.1 Pseudomonadota bacterium
CAGATAATCGAGCGCGAAATCGCGATCAGACACCGAATCGAGGCTGTTGCGGGTTGGCTCGGCAAAGCCCAGCGCGCTGGCGGTGGCCTGCCGATCGATCGCAAAGCCGGTCCCCGCCAACGCCGCCGCGCCGAGCGGGCTCTGGCTCGCCCGGCGATGGGCATCGACAAAGCGCGAACGATCCCTTCCCGCCATTTCGTAATAGGCCATCAGGTGATGTCCCAGCGTCACTGGCTGCGCGGTTTGCAGGTGCGTGAAGCCGGGCATGATCGAATCGGCGTGTTCGCCGGCACGGGTGACCAGCGCCACCTGCAGCGCGCCCAATGCCGCATCGGCGGCCAGACAGGCTTCGCGCACCCACAGCTTGAAATCGGTCGCCACCTGATCGTTCCGGCTGCGCGCGGTGTGCAGCCGCCCGGCGGCCGGGCCGATCAGCTCGGCCAACCGGCTTTCGGTGGTCATGTGAATGTCTTCAAGATCCCAGTTTTCGGGGACGCCGCTGGCTTCGTATTCGCCGGCAACCCGGTCAAGCCCATCCGAAATCGCCGCTGCATCAGCCGCCGAGACGATGCCTTGGGCGGCCAGCATCGCGACATGAGCCTTGCTGGCGCGGATGTCTTGCCGCCACAGAGCCTTGTCGAACGGGATCGAGGCATTTATCTCGCGCATGATCGCTGAGGGGCCGCCCTCAAACCGCCCGCCCCACATCGCATTGGAGCCGCTCTTGCTTTCGTCCCGCTCGCTCACCGCTGCAATCCTTGGCTGTTCCCTGTTGATCGGGGGGTGCGATAGGCAAAGCGGGACCGCCACGCAACCACCGGCAAGCGGGACGTCGTCCACTGGTCAGCCCGCTGGCGCCGCGATGGAGGGCGTGGTCGATCGCAGCCACAAGGGCAGCGAGCTTCCCGATTTCGTGCTGAAGGACAGCACCGGTAAGGAACTCCGTCTGGCCAGTCTCAAAGGCAAGCCTCTGCTGATCAACCTGTGGGCCACATGGTGCGCGCCCTGCGTGGCGGAATTGCCCGCGCTCAACCGTCTGGCGGAAAAGCGCCAGGGCAATCTGCGGATCGTGACGATCAGCCAGGACCTGGCCCAGCCCGAAAAGGTTACGCCATTCCTGAAAGACAAGGCTCCGCTGCTTGAAGGCTGGCTCGATCCCCAAAACGACCTGACCGCGTTCTATCAAACCACCACCCTTCCCACCTCGATCTATTACGATGCGCAGGGGCGAGAGGTGTGGCGCTACATCGGGCCGCGCCATTGGGACAATGACAAGGCAGCAGCGCTGCTGGCAGAGGCCGGTCAGCCCGCGTAGAACGTTGGAAACGCGGCCTTGAACCGCTTCAACCGCGGTACGTCCCATGCCTGGATATAGGGATGCTGCGGGTGGTTGCGCATGAAATCCTGATGATAGCGTTCTGCCGGATAGAACGCGCCGCTTTCAATCCGCGTCGCCACCGGCTTGCCAAAGGCATTGGCCTTGTTCAGCGCAGCGACATAGGCGGCTGCCGTTGCCCGTTGCTGCGCGTTCTGCGGCCAGATGGCTGATCGATAGCTTGGCCCCTGATCCGGGTTCTGGCCATCGATCTGGGTGGGATCGTGCGCGGCATAGAAATAGATCTGCAGCAATTGGCCATAGCTGATCCGCGCCGGATCATAAGTGATCCTGATCGTTTCGGCGTGGCCGGTCCGTTCGGTTGAAACCTGCTGATAGGTCGCGGTGTTTCTGGAGCCGCCGGCATAACCGCTGATCACTCCGGTCACGCCCTTCACGTGTTCGAACAGGCCCTCCATGCCCCAAAAGCACCCGCCGGAAAGCACCGCCACCTGCGGACCGCGCTCTGCCGGTTCGGCGGGCGGCGTAATCCGCACTGCCGCTGCCGATACGGGCGCAGGCCGCGCGGCGTACAACGCGGTCCCCGCGGCGATGGCGGCGGCGATAGCGATCCACGCTGGCGCGCGCATCACGCCTTGCCCACCGGCTGGAAAGTCAGCGCAAGCCCGTTCATGCAATACCGCTTGCCAGTGGGACGCGGCCCGTCTGGAAAAACGTGGCCCAGATGCCCGCCGCAATTGCGGCAATGAACCTCGGTGCGGGGATAGCCAACCTCGAAATCGGTAGAGGTCGCCACCGCGTTCGGCAGCGGCTGCCAAAAACTGGGCCAGCCGGTGTGACTGTCATATTTGGTCCGCGCATCGTAAAGCGCCCAGGCGCAACCGGCGCAAACAAAACGGCCGGGCCGATGCTCGTTCAGTAGCGGGCTGGTGAACGGCCGCTCGGTATCGGCCTGCCGCAACACCTTGTAAGCCGCAGGCGACAGGCGCTGCTTCCATTGCGCGTCGCTAAGGGCATAGGGCGCGCGCGGGCGCGTCGCGGTAAGGTGCTGTGACAGCGCCAGAGCGCCAACCCCGCCCAAAGCCGCCCCGATGATCCAACGCCGCGTGGCTGTGGACCTTTTTGCTGTCGATTGGGTCATGACCGTCCCTTGCCGATGATGCGAAAGCGCAACGCTCTAATCGTCAAGACATTAGCCCAGGCTGAAGCGCACAAAAAGAAGGAAGAAAGCCAAGCCGCGCACTGGCGGGCTTGGTATAAAACGCAAAACTGGTAACTTTCAGCCACTCAAAGATGATGTGGTTTTCGCCATGTCGCAAGGCATGGCTGCGCGCCTGCCCCCCGTTCAAGCGATCATCAGCTTCATTGACAAGATTGACAAGCATCGCGGTGATTAGCCGGCGCACCTGCCAGACCCGCCGCACACGAACGATACCGGCGCGATCTGTCTTGCTGGCCAGCCAGGGTTTTTTGACGGCAAAGCCCGCCGTCATCAGCAATCGCGACACCGATGTGGTGCACCACCGCGCCGTGCTCGCTCGCCAGTTGGGCGCTACCCGGTGCCAGAGACCCGGTCTGGGCCTGGCGCTGCGCCGGTCGAACAGCCGCTGCCGCGCTCGCCCCAAACCGGCACGCCGCATCCACCACGCGAACCTCCCTCAGCAATCGCCGCTTAAGCACGCCCGCGAAGATCAGATGAATGTGCTTTACCCATGATCCAACTCCAAAAAAGGGTGGATCACAAGTCCAATCCTGCCGGAATCCCACGATTCAGACTATCCGCAGAGCGCTCTAGCGCAGCTTCGCAATCCCGATGCCGTCCATTTTCGCCCGCTCCTTGGTCGATTCCTCGCTGCGGTTGAGCGCCCTGGCAATTTCCTTGAGGCCCTTGCCCTTGGCGGCAAGGGTGCGCAGCTTGGTAACCTCTTCGGCTTTCCACGGCTGGCGGTGCTTGGTAAATTGTTCGGCCATGGTTCTGCACTAGCCGGGATAGGCCCGGTGTCGATACCCCGCATGGCAATCAACCACCGTGCGGCGACAAAAACTCTATGAGGATCTTGGGCGGGACCGGGTGCAATAGCCGAGGCCCAAAGATCCCGTCGCAACCTCTTCGCGCTCAGGCTCTGCGGCCAGAACTCTCCGCAGATGCCAACCATAACTATTCGTTTTATCAAAGAATTTTGATCTTATCCGCGCCGCTGCATCACGCTTTTGCTGATAGAGCGCGGGATTGGTGACCAGCCGCTGGATGGCGTCCGCATAGCTGGCCGGATCGTCAATCGTCGCTTCCTCGGCCGCTTCGGCAACCACTTCAAGCGCGGGGCACACCCGCGATGTCACCAGCGGCCGGCCAGCGGCGATCGCTTCGGCGCAGATCATCGCAAAGCCTTCCTCAAACGATGACCGAGTCGGCACGACCACGGCGTGAGCCTTGCCAAACAGGTCCAGCAGCCGCTGCTTGTCGCAAAACCCGTTGAGGGTGATCCGGTGCGCAAGGCCCAGCCGCGCAATCTCGCGGCGCATTGCCGCTTCGCCCGCGCCGGTCCCGCACACTTCAAACCGGAAATCCATTTCCCCGCGTTGCTCAAGGATTTGGGCCATGGCGACGATGTCCATCGCCCCCTTGCTTTCTTCCAGGCGCCCGGCAGACAGGATCAGGAACGGCCCGGGTTCAGGATCGCGGCCAAACGGCGCGGCAAAGTCCTCTTCACGGTAATCGGGCAGAAATACCGCGCTGCGAAGCGGAATCTGGCCAAAGTCCGACTGCAACTGCCGTTCGATCACCGGCGATGCGACCAATGCCGATTGCACCAGCCTGCGATAGAACAAATGCTTGTTCAGCCAGTGCAGGATGCGGTGTGCCGGCTTGGTTGGCGCATAGGGCCGGTCAAGCACGCAATGGATCGCCGGGATCAGCCTGGCCCGGCGAATGGCGTGAAAGGCCGTCAGGAACCAATAGTTCTGGACATCGGTCAAGATCAGGGTGTCAACCCCGGCGGCGTTCAGAACGGACAATGCCGTCCAGGTCCAGCCGATCAGATCAGCGTGATAAAAAAGGCCGCCCCGGACAGGCGGCTTCGACAAATTGACCACCGTGAATCTGTCAAACGTCCGGCTATAGAAACCTGTGTCTTCGCTGGTTATCACCACGCCATTGGCATTTGTGCCCGCGCATTCTTCAAAAAATTCCAGAAGATAGCTGGTGCCAAGATAGGCCAGTGGCTGGCCCGTTTGAAACGCGTCATGCACCGCGACGCCGTCAACCGGGCCGCTCAGATAGCCAATAGTTTGCGCCCCGTCCTGCTGCACGGTTGCCCCACCCAATTTCCCCGCCAGAGGATACCGTGGCGAGGCCGAACATCAATGAAAATAACCCCGTTGGACCGCAGCATTATACCGGAAATAATAACCGGCGATGAATGAAACCCTGCGGTTTTCACCTTGTGCAAATGGAACAGCCCAATCTGCGGCGGAGACGGGGAAATCCGCAGCAACCGGGACCGGGCTGTGGCCGGGACCGAATGCGCGATGCACAGCTCAGTTGCCGAGTTTGTGCGAGAGGCGGATCATCTCATCTTGCGGAACCTGGAATGTCCCGCGGGCGGGCCGGTCAAGATCAAGTATGGCGCAGTACGCCAGGGCCAGCAGGGCGATCACCATGGCCGATCCCACCATCGATCGTGCCCCGCGCGCATGAATGGTGAAACCCAGAACCCCCGCCGATCCGAACAGGAAGACCGCCAGCAGAAAGGTGACCCCGCCCGGCAGATGGGCATTGCGAACGGCGTGGCGGGTGGCGGCAATATCGCTCATGTCGTTGTATGCCCCAACCAGCGTAGGCAGCCGCGAATCCTTGGGACCGGCGGCAAGAATCGCAAACAGCCGCGCCGCAAACCGGTCACAGACGGCATCGGCCTGATCAGACAGGCGTTCCTGCGCCGCCAGGCCGCTGGTGCTGCCCCATGTGACCCGAATTTTGGTATATTCGCGAATATCCGCTTCCAGCGGAACACGCTCCGCTGGCGCCAGCAGCGCAAGGCGGCTGTACATGGTGCTGATTGCATTGGCTTCGTTGACCACATCCTGGCGGCGTTCTTCGTACCGGCCAATCGCCAGGCTGAACGAAAACCCCATCAGCAGCGCCATCAGGCCGAACACGCCCGAAACCACGAAACCGTCCAGGCCGGCGGTATCCTCATCCGCGTTCCGCCGGCTTCTGAGCCAGCGGTTCAGATATTGCCCGAACAGGCAGGTTGCGCACATCGCCAGGAACAGGCCCGGCAAAATCCACCACAAGGACACATCGTAGAACATATGCGCCCTCCCCCGCGGACCGCGTCGGACACAATCCAAGTTCAACGAGTGGATTCAAATACGTCTTTTGTCCAGCGCCATCATGATCAATTGCACTGGCCGGGCCGCGTCACTTCGCTTTGGTCGCCTTCGTCTTTGCCGGCGCTTTCTTCTTCGCCGGGGCCTTCTTGCGTCCCTTGCCCTTGGCAGGGCCTTTGGCTGCGCGTTCGGTTATCAGGACCACGGCTTCCTCCGCAGTCAGATCCTCGGGCTTTTTGTCGCGCGGCAGGGTGGCGTTGGTGGTGCCGTCAGTAACGTAGGGGCCATAGCGGCCGGCCATCAGCTTGATCTCGCCCCCGCTTTCGGGATGCGGGCCGAAGGTCTTGAGCGGTTCGGCTGCTTGCCGTGCCCCCCTGCCCCCGCCGCTGGCCGCCTCGGCCAGCTTGGCAACCGCGCTGTTCATGCCGGTTTCGAACACCTCCGCAGTGCCGCGCAGCTTGGCATATTTGCCGTTGTGGGCAAGATACGGTCCGTAACGTCCTATCGACGCAGTGATTTCCTCACCGGTCTCGGGATGTTTGCCAATCGAGCGAGGCAGGCCCAGCAGCTTGACCGCCCAATCGAGATCGAGTTCGGGGATGTCTTTGGGGATCGATGAACGCTTGGCCTCCTTGCCGCTGCCCATCTCGATATAGGGGCCGAACCGCCCGGCCTTGCGGACAATCGGCTCGCCGGTTTCGGGGTGCTTGCCAATCTCGCTGTCCTCACCCGCCGCCTCACTGCCGCCCGGTTGGGCAAACTTGCGGGTATATTTGCACTCGGGATAATTCGAGCAGGCAACGAAGGCGCCATAGCGGCCGCCGCGCAGGGCGAGCCGCCCCGTTCCGCAACTGGGGCAGCGGCGCGGATCAGAACCGTCTTCCTTGGGCGGGAACAGGTAATCGGACAGGAATTCGTCCAGCGCCTCGGTCACTTCCGAGGGCTTGCGTTCCATCACCTCGTCGCTCTTGGGTTTGAAGTCTTTCCAGAACTTGGAAAGCAGATCCTTCCACGCCTCACGCCCGCCCGACACATCGTCAAGCTCGTCTTCCATCCCGGCGGTGAAATCGTAAGCGACATAGCGCGGGAAGAACCGCTCAAGGAAGGCGGTCAGCAGCCGGCCCGATTCCTCGGCGAAGAATCGATTCTTCTCGGTGCGGACATAGGCCCGGTCCTTCAGCACCTGGATGGTCGCCGCATAGGTTGACGGGCGACCGATGCCCAGTTCCTCCAGCCGCTTGACCAGCGTTGCCTCGGAATAGCGCGGTGGCGGCTGGGTGAAGTGCTGGGTTGCATCCACACCGCGTTTGGCCGGAGCATCGCCCTGGTTCAGCACCGGCAAGGTACTGCTGTCATCCTCGTCATCGCCCGGTTTCTGGTCCAGCGTTTCGTCATAGACTGCAAGAAAGCCGGGGAACTTGATCACCTGGCCGGTCGCGCGCAGCTCGTGCTTGCCGGTGCCGTCGCGCAGGGTGACGGTGGTGCGTTCGATATTGGCGCTGGCCATCTGGCTGGCAATCGCACGCTTCCAGATCAGCTCATAAAGCCGCGCCTCGTCGCCGTGGCCATGGTGGTCCCTGGCGAAATCGGTCGGGCGGATTGCCTCGTGCGCTTCCTGTGCGTTCTTGGCCTTGGTTTCATAGTGGCGGGGTTTTTCAGGGAGATAGTGGCCGTTGCTGTAACGATCGCTGATCGCCTTGCGCGCCGCGGAAATCGCGCTGGAATCCATCTGGACCCCATCGGTCCGCATATAGGTGATCGCGCCCGCCTCATACAGGTTCTGCGCCACCCGCATGGTATGGCTGGCCGAAAAGCCCAGCTTTCGCGCTGCTTCCATTTGCAGGGTCGATGTGGTGAACGGGGGATAGGGATTGCGCCGGGTCGGCCGGGTATCAACCTCCTCCACCCGGAAGGTCGCGCTTTCAACAGCGGCCCTGGCCCGGTCGGCACTGCCCTTGTCACCCAGGCTCAGCTTGTCGAGCTTCTGCCCGTCGAACTTGACCAGCCGCGCCGGAAACTGAGTGCCAAGATGCTCCAGTTGCGCAATGACCGACCAGTATTCCTGGGGCCGGAACAGCTCGATCTCGCGCTCGCGCTCAACAATCAGGCGCAGCGCCACCGATTGCACCCGCCCCGCGCTCTTCGCACCGGGCAGCTTGCGCCACAGCACGGGTGAGAGGGTGAAGCCGAACAGATAATCCAGCGCCCGGCGGGCCAGGTAAGCGTCGATCAGATCCTGATCGAGCGTGCGCGGGTGCTGCATCGCCTGCGTCACCACGTCCTTGGTGATGGCGTTGAAGGTGACGCGCTCAACCTCTTTGGGCAGCGCCTTCTTCTTGGCCAGCAATTGCTGGACGTGCCAAGAAATCGCCTCTCCCTCACGGTCGGGGTCAGTGGCCAGGATCAGACGGTCGGCACTCTTGGCCGCGTCGGTGATCGCTTTCACCTGGCGCGCCTTGTCGCCATAGAGTTCCCAGTCCATCGCAAAGTCCTCGTCCGGGCGAACCGAACCGTCCTTGGGCGGCAGATCGCGGACGTGGCCGAAGCTGGCGAGGACCTTGTAGTCCTTGCCCAGGTACTTCTCGATGGTCTTGGCCTTGGCGGGGGATTCAACGATGACAAGCTGCATGGCGGTCTGCGGCGTTCCTTACGTGTGTGTACGCGCGAGGGTGACCGGCCTGCACCGCCAGCGTCAAGAGGCTGTGCGTCGCCAGGCAATAAAGAACCCCAGCCCCAGCAACAGATCGATCACCGAAAACACCGCCACGGGCCGGCTGACCGGATAGCCTTGCGCAAACAGCGTCAGGCACGGAACCGCGAAGATCAACTTTTCCGCGATCGCAGCCGGCATCAGCGCGCGGTAACGCACCGGATCGGTGGCGATGATCCAGAACACCGTCTGAAACACCAGCGCCAGTCCGACGAAGCCGAGGAACACCTCGCCCCCAACGGGCGGCAGAGGCGTGAGGTAAAGCGGCAACAGAACGATCACGCCGTAGATCGCCGCCCAGCGAAACATCCGCGCGGGGAAGGAGGAGGAAGCCATGGCGCGGCTTGTCCCCCTCCCCCGCGTTCGGGTCAAGGGTCAACGCAGCGTGGCCATTTGCCCGATAAGCTGGGCACTGGCGAGCGAGGCGGCCTTGGCCGCACCCTGTTCATAATTGTCGGGCTTGGCAGTGAAGGCAAACTTCCGGGTCTTGCCGAACCGCATTCCGCCCAGGCCGAAAGCCGCCGCGACCCCGCCCGCAACGTTGGCCGCTGCTTGGGTGGTCTTGTCCGCGCCGCTTGACGCATCGGTCTTCTGGATGAAATCGCCGTCTACCGAAACAGGATCGCGGAAGGTTACCGTGGTGGTTTTGCCATTGGCCCCCATCACGGTCATCCGTGAAAACCGGGCCGAAACCGAAAGGTTGGCGTTAACATCCAGCCCGCCGAAGCTGAACGCACCAGGCCGTTTTTGATCTGAGAAGTCGACCAGATAGGTCACATCCACAATTGGGGTGGCGCTGGTCTTGGCATAGCTCCAAAAGGCGCCACTATCCTGCCCCGCTGTAATGGTCGCACCAATGCTGGAGAACCCGCTGCCGGTGAAATCACCGGGAAGGAAGACCAGCTTGGGGAGCGCCGCCGGCTTGTAGAACACCGCCTTTCCCTTGCTCTTCTTTTCAAGCTCGATGTTGACTTCGGCGGGAACGCCCTGCCCCTTGGCCTTGGCCAGTTCAGCGGTGGCAAAGGCCTGCCCGGGATCAACCACGGTAAAGCCCGCGCCGCTCAATTGACGCACGAAGTCGGCATGGGCGGCGTCGGCAATCTTCTGCATCATTTCTGGCGTGACACCGACCAGTTCGCTCTTGGCCTTGGTGGTGCCGCCAAAGGCACCCATCAGGCCACCGGTCGCCGCGATCTGATCGGTCGATTCAAAAATGAAGCCGACGTTGAAAGCCCCGATAGCAACAGATTTCGCGCCCCGCAGCGCCTCGGTGCCACTGACCTTGAGCGCCTGTGCATCGTCGGCCCGGGCAATGGTCGGCGCAGCGAGCGCGAGCCCGGCGAACGCGATGGAAAGAACGAAATGATGGCGCGCCATGTGAAACTCCCCCGAATGATATCGTCAGGAATGTCTAATGACCGTTCGCTCTGCCACCTTGGAAAATTGCGCCAAATTTCAGGCTGCCAGGCTAACCCGCCCCGCCGAATGGCGCACCAGCCGTCCGGCCAGTTCCAGTTCGAGCAGGGCAAGCTGTACCGCCGCCGGGCTTTCCCCGCTTTGGCGAATCAGCTCATCCACCGCAACCGGAGCGATGGTCAACAGCCCGGCGATTTCAGCGGGTTCATCCGTCAACTGATCGGCCACTTCTGCAAACGTCGCTCCCGGTTCACGAAAACACGAGCGCGGTGCGCCGGTAAACCCCGACACAAGTTCGATCACGTCCTCCGCCGATTGGACCAGCACAGCGCCATCACGGATCAGCAGGTTGCACCCCTGCGCGCGCGGATCGAGCGGGGATCCGGGCACCGCCATCACTTCCCGCCCGGCTTCACCCGCCAGCCGCGCGGTGATCAGCGATCCGGATTTTGGCGCCGCCTCCACCACCACGGTTCCCGCCGCCAGCCCGGCGATGATCCGGTTGCGAGAGGGAAAGTGCCGGGCAAGCGGTTCGGTCCCGGGTGGTTGCTCCGCCAGCAGCAGCCCGCGCCGCGCGATGTCTTCCTGCAGGTCGGCGTGTTCGGGTGGATAGGCGATGTCGATACCGCTGGCGATCACCCCGATCGTTCCGTCATCCAGCGCCGCGCGGTGCGCCGCCCCGTCAATCCCGCGCGCAAGGCCCGAAACGACTGTGAAACCGGCATCGGCCAGACCGCCCGCAAATTGCCGCGCCAGCTTTACCGCCGCGGCCGAGGCATTGCGCGCGCCCACAATCGCCACCGCAGGCCGCGCCGCAAGCGCCAGATCGCCGCGAAAGGTCAGGATTGGCGGTGCGCTGTCAAGCTGGCGCAGCAGTTGCGGGTAATCAGGCGCGTCGTGGAACAGATAGCGCGCGCCGGCCTGACGCACGGCGGCGATTTCATCCGCTATTCCGCTTTCGGGCGCGATGCGATAACCGCCGCTTCTGCCGCCCCGCCCGGCCAGATCGGGCAAGGCATCAAGCGCGGCCAGCGCTGAACCGAACCGGCCCAGCAACTGCCGATAGGACACCGGCCCGATGTTGGGCGAACGCAGCAGGCGGATGCGCGCGAAGGCTTCCTCCTGCGACAGGGCGTTCATCCCTTCTGGCCCACCCGCGGTTCGGTTCCTGCCCGAAGGCGGGCAATGTTGGCCCGGTGCTGAAAAATCACGATGGCTGCAATTACTGCCAGCGTCGGCACGACCGGGGAGAAACCCAATAACCAGGCAGCGACCGGCGCGATGACAATGGCCGTCAGCGACGAAACGGAGGATATCCGGCTGAGTGCCAGCGCAGCGGCCCAGGCCGCCGCAGCAATGACGGTAACCTGCCACGCCAGGGCAAGGCAGACCCCGGCAGCAGTGGCAAAACCCTTGCCCCCGCGAAATTTCAGCCAAACAGGAAAACAGTGCCCGATCACGGCGCCCACCGCCGCCACTCCTTCATATCCCGGCCACCACCGCGCCGCGATCATCACCGCCAGCCAGCCCTTGCCCGCGTCGAGCAGAACCGTGGCCGCCGCCAGCCCCTTTCGCCCGGTGCGCAGCACATTGGTTGCGCCGATACTCCCCGATCCGATCGCGCGAAGGTCACCCGCGCCGAACAGACGGGTCAGGATCAGGCCAAAGGGAATTGAACCCAGCACATAGCCCAGCCCCAGCGCGTAAGCGGATTCCATTGCAGTCCCTTCCCTTTGCCCCGCTGTCGTAGCTACAAGGCGCACCGGACCACAAGGGCGCATAAGGGAATTGCCACGGAAATGGATGCTGCCGCGCCGATTCTGGTGTTCGATTCGGGCGTTGGCGGGCTGTCGGTGCTGGCCGAACTGCGCAAAGCGCTGCCCGCAGCGCCGGTAATCTATGCCGCCGACAATGGCGGCCTGCCCTATGGCACCAAGAGCGAGGCGGAGATCGCGGCGCGGGTCTGCGGCCTTTTGGGGCGGATGAGCGAGCGGTTCCGCCCGCGGCTGATCTGCATCGCCTGCAACACCGCATCGACCATCGCGCTGGGCATGGTCCGCGATGTGCTGGCCGTGCCGATTGTCGGCACGGTGCCCGCGATCAAGCCGGCGGCGGCGATCACCCGCAGCGGAACCATCGGCCTGCTCGGCACCGCCGCGACGATCCGCCAGGGTTATGTCGACCGGCTTGCTGCGGAATTTGCCGGGGACAAGGTGCTGCTGCGTCACGCCGCCGGCGAACTGGTCGGCGCGGCGGAGGGCAAGCTGCGCGGGCAGCCGCTCGATCCGGGCGTCATCGCCCGCGCGGTCGCCGGGCTGCGCAGCCAGCCCGGCGGCACGGCGATTGATACGGTCGTGCTGGCCTGCACCCATTTCCCGCTGCTGCGCGATGAACTGGCCGCCGGATTTGGCGGCGATGTTGCGATGATCGACGGAGCGGCGGGAATCGCCCGGCGCATTGCCCACCTGACGCGCGATCAGGCCTTTGCCCCCACCGCGCCGGATTTCGCGCTGTTCACCCGCGCGGACGCTGATCCTGATGCCCTGCTTCCGGCGCTGCGGCACTATGGCATTGCCCGGATCGAGGTTCTGCAATGACCCGATGGCGGGGCAAACCCAGCCAAACCCGTGATTTGTCCCAGATCAATGCGGCCGCGCATTAATGGCCTAGTCTTGCGCCCATCCATGGAGTAGTGGCCCGGTTGAATCTGCAACGCGGGCCGTGCAGTCGTTTCGCGACGGAAGGTAGGATCCGGGTGAACTACGAACACATATTTGACCAGGCGATTGAGCGGCTCCACGCCGAGGGTCGTTACCGGGTGTTCATCGACATCCTGCGCAACAAGGGGGCCTATCCCAACGCGCGGTGCTTTGCCGGGCATAACGGTCCCAAGCCGATCACGGTGTGGTGCTCCAACGATTATCTGGCGATGGGTCAGCACCCCAAGGTTATCGCCGCGATGGAAGAGGCGCTGCACGATGTCGGCGCCGGCTCTGGCGGCACCCGCAACATCGGCGGCAATACGCATTACCACGTCGATCTGGAGCGCGAACTGGCCGATCTGCATGGCAAGGACGGGGCGCTGCTGTTCACCTCTGGCTATGTCTCGAACGATGCGACGCTGTCGACCCTGGCCAAGATCCTGCCGGGCTGCGTGATCTTTTCGGACGAGCTCAACCACGCCAGCATGATCGCGGGGATCCGCAACGCCGGCTGCGAGAAGCGGGTGTTTCGCCACAACGATGTCGAACACCTTGAGGAACTGCTCGCCGCGGAGAACGCGGATGTGCCCAAGCTGATCGCTTTCGAATCGGTCTATTCGATGGAAGGCGATGTCGCCCCAATCCATGCGATCTGCGATCTGGCGGAGAAGTACAACGCGCTGACCTATATCGACGAGGTTCATGCCGTGGGGATGTACGGTCCGCGCGGCGGCGGGATTACCGACCGGGACGAGGCCGCGCACCGGATCGACATCATCGAAGGCACGCTGGGCAAGGCCTTCGGCGTGATGGGCGGCTATATCGCGGCTGACACCCGGATCATCGATGTGATCCGGTCCTATGCCCCCGGCTTCATCTTCACCACCAGCCTCTCACCCGTGCTGGTTGCGGGCGTGCTCGCCTCGGTCCGTCACCTCAAGGCGTCCAGCGTTGAGCGCGATGGCCAGCAGGCCGCCGCCGCCGCGCTCAAGGCGATGCTGCGCGAGGCTGGCCTGCCGGTGATGGATTCCACCACTCATATCGTTCCGTTGATGGTGGGCGATCCGGCCCGGGCCAAGAAGATCAGCGACATTCTGCTGGCCGAATACGGGGTCTATGTTCAGCCGATCAACTATCCCACCGTCCCGCGCGGCACCGAGCGGCTGCGCTTCACCCCCGGCCCCGCCCATACCGAAGCCATGATGCGCGACCTGACCGCAGCTCTGGTCGAAATCTGGCAGAGACTCGAGCTCAAACTCGCCGCCTGACATTCCGGGCAGGCGCACGTGGCTGATCTGCGACAGCGATCCGCCGCCAAAATCCTTACCGCAATTCCCCTTGCGGGAATTTCCTGACCACGCGTCAATTCTTGCTGGCATATCGCACAGATGACGCTAGGTTCCCCCTACTTTTGGGCAAGGGTCGCCGATAGAGCGCCTTTGCGGGTCGTTTAGGAGGGCTTGAAATGGCAACCGATTGGGCTGCAGACGTCAAGAAGTATGTTCCCGATGCCGATGACGGCATCATCGCCGCGATCGTCCGGTATTGCGGCATCGCGCTGCGCAACCGCGATTCCTCGCTGGTGTCGTACAGCGATTCGACCGAACTGGACCGGGTCCGCAACAACTTCCTGAAGAAGAAGCTGGCGCTGACCGATCCTGATTCCGTGCTGGATGAGGCGATTGCCAAGGTCGGGCAGGTTATGAAGGGTGACCGTACCAAGAACCGTGTCACGGTCTATTACCTGCTCGCCGCTGAATTCAACAAGCTCAGCCTGTTTGAACCCAAGACCAAGGCGGCAAAGACCACAACTGCAAAGGCTCCGTCCAATGCTGGCACGGTTGCGGCAGCTGGCGCTGCCGGAGCTGCGGCCGCTGCGGCCCTAGCCAGTTCCAGGGATGCTCCGGCGAAACCGGTTGTTGCGGCCGATCCTGCGCCAGTGCCGGCTCCGGTGGCAGCAGTCGCGGCTGCGGCTCCGGCCGCTGTTGCCGCAACCGGTGCCGCGATCGCGGGCGCGGCGGCTACGGGCGCTGCCGTCCTGTCTTCCGCCGCAAGCGCCCCCGCTGCGGCTGCACAGGCCTTTACCGCGCACGACGATGACCGGGAAGGCGGCCTTAACTGGCTGTGGATCCTTGGCGGGCTCGCGCTGCTCGGGCTGGCGGCCTGGTGGTTGTTCGGCGGCAAGCCCGCCGATCAGGCACCGACAGTTGCCACCCCGGTTGAATCCGCTGCTCCTGCCGCCAGCGGCGAGGTGACTGATCTTGCCTCTGCCCCGGCCGAAGGCACTGTAACCATTCCAACCGGGGCTGGGGTTACCTCTGAAACCCGCGATGGCAAGCCGGTGGTCAAGGTCTATTTCGACACCGGCAAGACTGATGTTGCCCCGGCTTTTGCCGGTGCCGCTGGTGGCCTTAAGGCGTGGCTTGGGGCTCATCCGGGCAGCAAGCTTGGCGTTTCGGGCTTTGCCGATCCCACCGGAAATGCCAAGTTCAACGCCGAACTGTCCAAGAAGCGCGCCGAGGCCGTGCAGGCAGAACTGGTCACTGCGGGCATCCCGCAGGCATCGGCTGAACTGGTCAAGCCCAAGGACAGCATTGATACCAAGGACAACAAGGCGGCAGCACGCCGCGTGGAAGTCACCGTTCAGTAAACGGCAGGACACTTCCTCTGCAAATCTGGCGGGCCTCGTCCTTGGACGGGGTCCGTCTGCATTTTGACGCCTGCGCAGATTGATCAAGGCACGTTGTTCTGCCGTGCATCGGCAAAGGCGATTTGCCGGGGGCACAATGATCCGGCGATAATCCGGCACAGCGGGCTTTTGAACGCGAAAAGGGCGCGGAGTGCACCGGCAACCCCGCGCCCAGTCATGTTTGCCTGGAATCGATCAGCGCAGCGAGACGACGTTGTCGCTCTGGCGCGGATCGCGCCGATCGCCGCGGTACTGGCTGGCCATCGGCTCATCATCGACTTCGATCGCGCTGGCCTGGCCAAAACCGTTGAACGCGGTCTTCATCGCCGCGCCATAGGCGCCCAGCATCCCGATCTCGATATAGTCACCGGCCTTGATGTCAGCCGGCAGCATGAACGGCCCTTCCATATAGTCGGCATCGTCGCAGGTCGGGCCATAGAACGAATAGCCCGTCAGCGTCTCGCTTCGCCCTGCGGTCAGGCACTGCACCGGAAAACGCCAGCCAACGTGCGCAGCGTCGTACAGCGCGCCATAGGCCCCATCGTTGATGTAAAGCTCGTCACCGCGGGTCTTTTCCACTTTGACGATCAGCGAATTGTATTCTGCGCACAGCGCGCGTCCCGGCTCGCACCACAGTTCCGAAGAATAGGACACCGGCAGCGATTCTGCCGCGCGATGGATCGCGCCGAAGTAATCCTCCAGCGGGGGCGGCTCCATCCCCGGATAGATCGAGGGGAAACCCCCGCCAACATCAACGATATCCACGGTCACCGCGGCATCGACAACGGCGGCACGAACGCGTTCCAGTGCCTGGACATAGGCAAAGGGCGTCATTGCCTGACTGCCGACGTGGAAACAGATGCCCAGCGCATCCGCCACCTGACGAGTCGCCTGAAGCAGCGGTGCGGCATCGGCAAGATCGACACCAAACTTGCTGGCCAGACTCAGCTCCGAAAATTCGGACGAGACGCGCAGCCGCACGCACAGCGACAGGTCAGTCGCCGCGTCGGTAGCATCGACAATCTTGGCCAGTTCCTCATGACTGTCGAGGCTGAACACGCGCACGCCGTGGACCTTGTAAGCCTCGGCAATGGCGGCCCGCGCCTTGACCGGGTGCATGAAGCACAGCACCGCTTCGGGCAGCACGCTGCGCACCAGCCGCACCTCGGCTATTGAGGCAACGTCATAATGGGTGACGCCAGAGGCCCACAGCACCCGCAACAGATCGGGCGAGGGATTGGCCTTTACTGCATAGAGCGACTTGCCCGGAAACTTCTCTGCGAAGAAACAGGCAGCGCGCGCGGCAGCGTGCGGACGGTTCAGAATAACGGGTTCGTCGGGCGAAAGAGCGCTGACTACAGCCGATGCATCATGGAATGTGTGCAACTCAAGGGACCCCCAATAGGCCTTGCGGCCAGGTAACACAAAGACGAAGGCTGCCTTGCGGTTATTGGAAGTCCCCTTGGGGCAGCGGGAGGTCGATATAGGGGCCTCTTGCTTAAGCGCAACTGAATTTTTGCATCACGCATTTCGCAGTCTGGAACAATGCGATTAACCGTGCAAAATCAAATGATCAGCCACCGCTTCATAGGCTGGAAGAGAGGTGGGATCGAAGGCCGAATTGGCCGCGACCGGATGCGATCCGAATCGGGCGATCACCATCTCTGCCCCGGGATCGATATAGATCGTCTGGCCGTGGATACCGCGCGCAGAATAGGCACCACGCTTTCCGGGCATCATCCACCACTGGCTGCGATAGGAACAATCGGGCAGCCAGGCATAGCCCGCCGGGGCAAAGGCCGCCTTGCTGCCGCCGGCACTGATCGAGGCGATGGCAGAAGCATCAATCACCCGCTCCCCGCCCGGGCGCTGCCCGCCAAGCCGCATCGCCTCGCCAAACCGGGCCATATCGCGCAGCACCGGGTTAAGCCCGCCGCCGGCAAAGGGCATCCCCGTGGTGTCGAGCAGGAAATCGGCATCCTGCTCCATCCCTAGCGGCTGCCAGATTCGCTCCGACAGTACCTGCCCCAGCCGCTTGTTTTCGGTCCGGGCGACGATCCAGCCGAGCACTTCGGTATTGCAGGTGCGATAGGTAAACCGTTTGCCATGGGTGCCCGCCTTTCCGATCGTTGGCAGAAAGGCATAGACATCGCCCGGCCCGGCGTATCCTGGCGGTCGCGGCGTAAGGCCCAGCGCATTGCTCATCGCCCCGATCCCCGAATTGGGATCGGTATATTCCTCTGAGAAATCGAGCGCGGTGGTCATGTCCATGACCTGACGCAGCGTCGCATCGGCAAAGCCGCTGCCCGCCAGTTCGGGGATCAGTGTGACGACCGGCGCGGCCGGATCAAGCCGCCCTTCCGCCACCAGCATTTCGGCAAGGGTGCCAACGAAGCTTTTGGTCACGGAAAAGGCAATATGCGGGGTATCCCGCCGGGTGACGCCGAAATAGCGTTCGTAAACGATCGCGCCGCGGTGGAGGACCAGCACGGCATCGGTGAAGTTCACCCGGTGCGCCTGCGCCCAGGTCAGCTGCGGCCCGCCATCCAGCGGGGCAAAGCGCACATCATCCAGATCATCCCGCAGCGCCGCCGCCAGTTCCCACACCGCGCCCTGCCCGCGAGACACCCGCGCGGTGGGCAGAAATTCGCGCATATGCGAATAGGCGTAGCGGTGCATCGGGAAGCGCATATGATCGGCCCGTGCCCATTCCAGGCGTTTTTGTGGCGGAGGAGGTAGGCCCTCCATCCAGCCCATTGCCACCGGATCGGAACTGTTGGCGTCGAGAATCTGATCGGGCATTGCGGGCTCCTTGTTTGTGGGGAGCTTAACCCTGCGAGGGCGTTGTGCCAGTTTTTGTTCGCACGAAGACACGAAGGCACGAAGATGCTGCGCCGAGCCGAAGGCTCCCCGTCATTCATGCCTATCGCAAAGTGAGAAGGTTGAATTGGCGTGCGGCTGCGCCGCTTGGCACACCGTCTTCGTGCCTTCGTGTCTTTGTGCGATCCAAACCAGAATCAACTCAACCGGCCGCGAAAATCCTCATAACCGAACCGCTTGATGCATTCGAGGCTGTCCGATTCGCTGTCCCACAGCCAGATCGATGGCAGCGGCACCCCGTTGAAGGTGGTGGTCTTGACCATCGAATAATGCGCCTGATCAAGGAAGGCAAAGCGCTGGCCCACCTGCGGCCCTTGCGCAAAGCGATAATCGCCAATCACGTCACCGGCCAGGCATGAAGGCCCGCCCAGCCGCACCGCCCCGCCCGCCGTCTCGTCGATCTGGCCATCGACCGGCGGCAGTTCGCCCAGCATGGCGGGGCGATAGGGCGCCTCTATCACGTCAGGCATATGGCAGGTTGCGGAAACGTCGGTGATCGCCACGGGCATCCCGTTGTCACCGATGTCGAGCACGGTGCCAACCAAGATCCCCGCGTCAAGCGCCACGGCCTCGCCGGGTTCGAGGTAAACCTCAGCCTCGGTGTCGTCCTGAACGTCCTTGAGGAACTGCACCAGCTCATCACGCTGATAATCGGCGCGGGTGATGTGATGCCCGCCACCCAGGTTGAGCCATTTGAACTGGCCGAAGTACGGTTCCAGATAGTCGAAGGCAACGTCCCAGGTGCGGCGCAGCGGCTCGAAGTCCTGCTCGCACAGGGTGTGCATGTGAATGCCATCGACCAGCGCCATGTGCTCCTCGGTCAACTGGTCAATCGGAAAGCCCAGGCGTGAATGCGGCGCGCACGGATCATAGCGCGGCACTTCCCCCTCAGCGTGCAAGGGATTGATCCGCAGGCCGATGTCGAAGTTCTCACCCCGCGCCCGCGCTGCCTCGATGATCGCGCTGCACCGCATGATCTGTTGGGGCGAATTGAAGATCACATGATCCGACAGGCGCAGGATCTCGTCCAGGTCTTCGGGCTTGTAAGCCGCGCAATAGGTGGCAATCTCACCGTCATAAAACTCGCCGGCCAGCCGCGCTTCCCACAGGCCGGAGGTGCAGACCCCGTCAAGATATTCCCCGATGATCGGCGCCACCGACCACATAGAAAACGCCTTGAGCGCAGACAGCAGCTTGATCCCCGCCCGGTCGCGCACGTCCGCCAGAATCGAAAGATTCCGCCGCAGCCGCGCGGCATCGACCACGAAGCTGGGGCTATCGACCCGAGAAAGATCAAAGTGGGCAAACGCGCCCGGATCGCCGGCTCTGGTTTCCATTTGCTAGGTCCAATTAGTTCACGCAGAGGCGCAGAGGAAGGAAGGGAGGCGCGGAGATTTACTGGGGTCGATAGTCATTGACCACCCGACGAATCCCGTCCCGCATCGTTTCGCCGGAGAAATTGAGAAGCAGCCCAACTGGCTGCTTGAGCAACCTGAGGTAAGTCAGCAGCTGTTTCGCGTGCGCCTTACCGAGTGCTTCCACTGCCTTGATTTCGATAACCAAGCGCCCATCCACTAGTATGTCGATCTTGAACGCGGGATCGTAAGATTCGCCGTCGAAGACGGCTTTGACCTGAACTTGACGCTCTACCACCAGTCCTCGCCGCCGCAATCGTCCCGCGAGGACGGATTCATAGACCGATTCAAATAACCCCGGCCCGAACTCTCTGTGAATTGCAATCGCCTCCTCAAGAACGATTGAACTCAAATCATCAATTGCGATCATTCGCTCCTCTGCGCCTCAAACTTCTTCTCTGCGCCTCTGCGTGAACCAATCCAACCTAGCCCTAAAACTCCACCGGACCCGGCAGTTCCTTGACCTGCCACGGCAGCCCTTGGGTGTTCAGCATATCCATGAACGGATCGGGGTCCATCTGCTCCATGTTGAACACGCCCTGCCCCGTCCAAGCGCCGGTCAGCATCATCGCCGCGCCGATCATGGCCGGGACGCCGGTCGTGTAGCTGATCGCCTGGTTGCCGGTTTCGGCATAGGCGTCTTCGTGGTCACAGATGTTGTAGATGTAGAAGGTCTTTTCGCCGCTGCCGTCCAGCGCCTCGCCGGTGGCGATGTCGCCGATGTTGGTCTTGCCCTTGGTGGTCGCCCCCAGCGTTTCCGGCTTGGGCAGGACGGCGGCGAGGAACTGGAGCGGCACGATTTCCTTGCCCTGATACAGCACCGGATCGATCCGGGTCATGCCGACGTTCTGCAACACCGTCAGGTGAGTGATATAGGCGTCACCAAAAGTCATCCAGAAGCGCCCGCGCTCCAGCTCGGGCAGAAACTTCGCCAGGCTTTCCAGCTCCTCGTGGTACATCATGTACATATTTTTGGGGCCGACCGCCTCGAAATCGAAGGCGACCTTCTTCGCCATTGCCGGGGTCTCGACGAACTGGCCATTCTCCCAGTGCCGCGCCGGGGCGGTGACTTCGCGGATGTTGATTTCCGGATTGAAGTTGGTGGCGAAGGCCTGGCCGTGATCGCCGCCGTTGCAATCGAGGATGTCGAGCTGGCGGATGGTCTTCAATTTGTGTTTCTTGAGCCACATCGCGAAAACGCTGGTGACGCCGGGATCGAAACCCGAGCCGAGCAGCGCCATCAGCCCCGCCTGCTTGAACCGATCCTGATAGGCCCATTGCCACTTGTATTCGAACTTCGCCTCGTCCTTCGGCTCGTAGTTTGCGGTGTCGAGGTAATCGACTCCGGCGGCGAGGCAGGCATCCATGATCGGCAGATCCTGATAAGGCAGCGCCAGGTTGACCACCAGTTTCGGCCCGATCTCCTGGATCAGGCGGGTGAGCGCAGGCACTTCCTCTGCATCGATCTCGTAGGTCGAGACGGTCTGGCCGGTGCGCTGTTTCACCGAAGCGGCGATCGCGTCGCACTTGGCGCGGGTCCGGCTGGCGAGGTGAATTTCGCTGAAAATGTCAGCGTTCATCGCCATCTTGTGCACGCAGACCGAGCTGACGCCGCCCGCGCCGATCACCAGAACTTTGCTCACCGTTCGAATCTCCTTGCCGCAATCTGCCGCGCATATAGGTTTGTTTCATGGCCAGACAACAAACGAGAAGCCCAACTCCCGAAGGAGTCGCGATTGCCGCGGCGAAGATAGCGCAATTGCTGCCGAAAACACCCCTGCTTGAGGCTGAGGTGAACGGCCTGCCGGTGTGGTTCAAGGCCGAAAGCCTGCAACCGGTTGGCGCGTTCAAGATTCGCGGTGCCTGGCACCGGCTAAGCGATCTTTCCGCCGATGAGCGGACGCGCGGCGTGGTTGGCGTTTCCAGCGGCAACCATGCCCAGGGCGTTGCCTGGGCGGCGCACAAGCTGGGGATTCCCGCCACCATTGTCATGCCGGTCGACGCCCCGCAGGTGAAGCTCGACGCAACCCGGGCGATGGGCACAAAGGTGGTGCTCTATGATCGCCCCGGCGGGGAGGACCGTGACGAAGTGGCGCAGCGACTGATCGACCAGAGCGGCGCAACGCTGGTTCATGCCTTCGCCGATCCCTGGGTGATCGAAGGGCAAGGCAGCATGGGGCTGGAGATTGCCGAACAGATGGCCGCGCGCGGGCTTGGAGGTCCGACCCGAATCGTCTGCCCCTGCGGCGGCGGTGGGCTGACCGCCGGGCTGGCCCTCGCCTGCCCCGATGCAGCGATCGTCCCGGTGGAGCCGGAAGGGTGGGACGACGTGCGCCGCAGCCTTGAGGCGGGCGAGATCGTACCCGTGCTGCCCGATGCGCCGCCCACGGCCTGCGATGCCTTGCAAACCCCCAGCACCCGCCCGATCAACTTTGCCGTGCTGCGCGCGCGGGTGCCGTTCGGCCTGATGGTAACCCCGGCGGAAATCCGCGCGGCGCAGCGCTGGGCGTTCAGCACGCTCCATCTGGTCATAGAACCGGGCGGCGCGGCGGCGCTGGCGGCGGTGCTGGCTGGCAAAGCCCCGGCCGATGGACGCACCGCAGTAATCCTGTCAGGCGGCAATACCGATGCCTCTGCTTTTGCGCAGGTGATCGCCTCTGCTGATTAGTTGCATTTGACAATCGATCGCGATCGCCGCACCCTCTCCATCTCGGGTCGAACCGAAGGGGGAGAATGATCATGCAGGCTCAAATCCTGGCGCCGGGGGCGGCGCTGGTCCTGTGGTCGCTGGTCATGCTGTTATGGACCGCCGCCACACGCTTTCCGGCCTTGGCGAAGCTGGGCGTCAGCGTGAAAACTACGCCGCCGGGCGGGCGCGGCCAGAATCTGGACGGGGTGCTGCCCGACAGCGTGCAGTGGAAATCGCACAATTTCACGCACCTGATGGAACAGCCGACGATCTTCTATCCGACGCTGCTGATCCTGGCGCTCATGGGGCCAAACCCCCGCGACGTGCTGCTGGCCTGGGCCTATGTCGCGCTGCGGGTGGCCCATTCGGTCTGGCAGGCCACGGTCAACACCATCCCGGTGCGCTTCACCCTGTTCATCCTGTCAACGACCTGCCTGGTCTTTCTGGCGCTTCATGCCGCCAGATTGACGATTTTTGCCGCTTGAGGGGAGACAATCAATGATCGGAATGGAAATCCTGAAACCGCTCGCCGTGCTGGCGGGCTGGACCATGATCATGTGGATCTGGATGTATGCCACCCGCATCCCGGCGATCAACAAATTGCCCAAGCCGACCGAACCCGGCGCCGACCAGGGCTGGACCGGGGCCATGCTGGAAGCGCTGATCCCGCGTGAGATCCAGTGGAAGGCGCATAACTATAACCACCTGCACGAAGCGCCGACGGTGTTCTATGCGGTCGCGCTGGCCCTGGCGATCATCGGTCAGGGTGACGGGATCAACGCCACAATCGCCTGGGCCTATGTCGCGCTGCGCGTGGCCCATTCGATCTTCCAGGCGACGGTCAACAAGGTGATGCCGCGCTTTGCCCTGTTCGCGCTGTCATCGCTGTGCCTGATGGCGCTGACTCTGCACCTGATCCTGGCGGTGTTCCGCGCCGGTTGAGGAAGCACGAAAGCCCCCTCCCCGATGGGGAGGGGTGATTCGAGGCTGCCTGCCGTAATCCGGTGATCAGAACAGCTTGCGGAAGCTGAGCGAGATCACCCGGCCGCGCGGGTCGAGATAGTCGGGCTGATAGGACAGCGGCACCGCGCCGGTGGCGTCGGTAACTTTCTGGCGGGCATCGAACACGTTTTCAAACTGCAGACCTAGCCGCGCGCCCTTGAAGAACGGCGCCTGCTTGGTCAGCTTGGGCATGCGCCCCAGATCGGCGAACAGGTTGACGTTGACCTTGGCCAGCGCGCCAAAGCGCAGGTCGCTTGATCCCGGCGCGCCGCTGGCGCGTACCGATGTCGCCGCAGACCAGGTTCCCTGGATGAAGGTGCCGAAGCCTTTGTAGAACGCGCCGCCGTTGAATTCCAGGCTGTGGCGGGGGGTGCCGCCACTGCTCAGTGCATCACCATCGAGCAGGTTGAGCAAGGGGCCGCCCGGCGCGACCAGCACCGTGCTGTCAAACTGGACAGTGTGATAGATTCCGAAATTCCAGCGGCCCTGCCCGCCGCCCATCATACCCATCATGCCCATCATCCGGCCGCCGCCCGGGCCGCGCCCGCCACCGCCGCCACCCGGTGGACGTCCACCACCAGACGAGCCGCCGAACATGCTGCCCATCCCGCCGCCATCGCTGGCCTTGCCGATGGTGCCGCCCAGATTGAGGCCCCAGCGCAGCCGCGATCCCTTCTGCTCGGTCAGGGTGACCGGGCGCTGGTCCACCGAGACGATCCGCCCCGAGCTATCGCGAACGACCCGCCCGGGGAATGCGGCCTCAATTGCCGGAGTCAGCAGCGGAAAGCTGGCCGAAACGTCAGTCGATTTGTTGCGGAAGTATTCAACCAGCAGGCTGGAATTGTTCATTCCCGGGATCTGCCAGTTCGCCGACAGCTTGATGTCGCGCTGGCGTTCCTTGACCAGACCGGTGTTGCCCCCGCCGATCACCGTGGCCAGCACTGTCTGGCCGGTGGTGAAGTCATAGACCGGCACATTCAGGGTCTGGGTCTGCGGATTGCCAAGCTGGGCCAGCGTCGGTGCGGCCTCGTTGACGATATAGCTTGCCTGGAATCCCAGCCGCCCGGTTGGCGACCATGTCAGCCCCGTGCTCCAGTCAGTCAGGCCGCCAAAGTCGCTGAGATGATCGTAACCGGCACTGACGTTGAGCGTAAGGTCGCCCACCCCGCCCAGAAAGCCTTCGCGCGTGCTGGTCAGCGGCACCGCCAGGTTGAGTCCGGTCGAGGCGTCACCCCGGGTCAGGTTGGCGGCGCTCGCAACACTGCGAGTGTCGCTGCTGTCGATATTGGACCAGGCATAACCCAAGCGCACCGTCGCGTTGACGTCCCCCGCCGGCAGCCGCAGCGGGCGGCCCATCAGCGTGACCAGACTGGTCAGGCTGTCGGTGTTGCTTGAAGCGGTATCGAAGCCGGTTCCGGCGTATTGGTCGATCCGCGTCGTGCTTTCGGCATGGCTGGCATCGGCGGTGGCGGAAAGCTGCCACTTGCCCAGAAAGGTGTTGAGCCCCGCCCCGGTGGCGAAGGTCGTGACATGGCTGACCCGCTGCAGCGGCGCGTCAAGCGCGTCCAGTCCCGATCCGCTGGTGCTGTCCGCGCGGGTGACGTTGCCGTTGAGGCTGACCTGACCGCCCTTGCCGTCCTTGCCCAGCCCTTTCGACCAACTGACATTGCCGCCGAAATTGCGCGAATCCGCAATAAGCGTCCGGTACTGGGCGGGATCAGGACTGCCCGCCGTGGGCGTCGTCGCCTGGATCACCCCGCGCTCGGCCTCGGTCAGCGGACTGGTATCATCAGTGTTCACTGTCACGCTGAGCCGTGAATTGCCGTGAATCTTGAGCTGGGTGCCTTCGAGCGACCAGGCCGAAAAGCCGCCACGGGTCGGCACGCTGAATTTGCCTTCCACCGTGCGGCTGCGGAAATTGTCCTTGAGGATGAAGTTGATCACCCGCGCATCGGGCGGATAGCCATAACGCAGCGCGACTTCCTCTGGCAGGATCTCCATCCGCCGGATCGACTCGGGCGGGTAATTGCGCATCTCGCGAAAGTTGGCGATGCGCTGACCGTTGACCAGGATCACCGGCGATCCGCCGCGTCCGCGCCCGGATCCGGTTTGTGCGCTGACCCGGGTGAGCAGTTCGGTGATGGAGCCTGCCCCCATCGCGGTAATCTCATCCTCGCCGAAGGTGGCGACCGGCGGCTGGGCCGTCTCGACCTGGCCGCGCAGCCGGGTGGCGACGACCACGATCTGCCCCGAATCCGATCCGGCGTCTGTACCGGTTGCCGCATCGGCTCCGGCGTCGCCCTGAGATGGGGTTTGCGGTTGGTTCTGCGCCTCTGGCGCGGCGGCGCTGCTGTCCTGGGCAAAACCGGGAGCAGCGGCCAAGGCCGCACCAAGCGCCGCGATGGAACTGGTCAATCTGATCATGGCGGCCCTGTGCGAAGTGGAAGCTGAACTGTCTGTGACCTATCGACAAAACGTCGACGCGGCGGGTTCACCGACTTGATGCGGGGGCATTGGCATTGGTGTTGCACTGCGGCAAGGCGGCCCCGGGTAACAAATTGTCACGCCCCGGATACAGTGGTCGCAGAAGCCGCGCTGGCGCAAAGGCTTCCCTTTTCTCCCGCTCGCCGCTATGGCGCGCCGCAATGTTGCACAACACACACGGAAAATAGACGCGGATGGCGAAAGAAGAACTGCTCGAAATGCGCGGAACGGTGGTCGAACTGCTACCCAACGCCATGTTTCGCGTCCGCCTGGAAAACGATCACGAAATCCTTGGCCACACCGCCGGCAAGATGCGCAAGAACCGCATCCGCGTGCTGGTGGGTGATGAAGTGCTGGTGGAACTGACCCCCTATGACCTGACCAAGGGGCGGATCACCTATCGCTTCATGCCGGGCCGTGGCGGCCCTGGCCCCTATTGAGCGCTCCTGCCGCGCACGGTGGCCCCGCGCTCGTCCTGGCCAGTTCCTCGCCGCGCCGCCGCGATCTGCTGCAACGCATCGGGGTTTCGCCTAGCCGGATTGCAAACCCCGCGATCGATGAAAACCCGCTGAAGGGTGAACTGCCGCGCGCCTATGCGCTGCGCCTGGCCCAGGCCAAGGCGCAGGCGGTTCAGCGGCTGGACGGAGAAGTGGTGCTGGCAGGCGATACCACAGTGGCGCTGGGCCGCCGCATCCTGCCCCCTGCTGACAGCGAGGCGGTGCAGAGGCAATTGCTCACCCTGCTATCCGGCCGGCGTCACCGCTGCATCAGCGCGGTGTGCGTGATCGATCAGGCTGGCAAGTGCCGCACGCGAATCGCGGAAACGATCGTGGCTTTCAAGCGTCTGTCAGCTGCGGAGATCGACGCCTATGTCGCCAGCGGCGAAGGACTGGGCAAGGCTGGCGGCTATGCGATTCAGGGTCGGGCCGAAGCCCTGGTGCGGTTCCTTTCAGGCAGCCATTCAGCCGTCATCGGCCTTCCCCTGTTCGAAACGCGGGCGCTGCTGAAGGCATCGGGCTTCCCCCTTGGCTGAGTGGCTGGTCGAGGAAGGGATCGGCGAGCACCGCGCCGTCCTGATCGAACGGGACCATATCGTCGCGGCACGGATCGACTGGCCCGGATCGCTTGCCGCCGGACAGATCGAAGATGCAGTGCTGATCGGCCGGCACGCCGGGTCAAGCCGCGGCACAGCCCGCTTCGCCAGCGGCGAGGAAGCACTGGTCAGCCACTTGCCGCAAGGTGCCAGCGAAGGCGCCGCGCTGCGACTGGAGGTGACCCGCGCCGCCATGGCCGAGCTGGGACGGGCCAAGCTGGCTCAGGCCCGGCCCAGCAACAGCCCGCCCTGCCCCGCACCCAGCCTGGCCGGAACCCTGCGCCACGAAAGCCGGCCGGTCCGGATTGTTCGCCGCTTTCCGGGCGCGGAATGGGACGAGATCTGGGCCGAGGCTGACAGCGGCGAAGTGGTCTTCGCGGGCGGATCACTTCATTTTGCCGCGACGCCGGCAATGACGGTTGTGGACGTCGATGGCAGCTGGAACCCCCGCGATCTGGCCCTTGCCGCGGTCCCGCCGCTGGCCGCCGCGCTGCGCCGGTTCGATCTGGCCGGCAATATCGGGATCGATTTCCCCACGCTGGAGGCCAAGAGCGATCGACGGGCGGTGGATGACCTGCTTGACGCGGCACTGGCGGACTGGCCGCACGAGCGCACCGCGATGAACGGCTTCGGCTTCGTCCAACTGATCGCCCGCCTGCAACGGCCCTCATTGCTGCACCGCCTGCGCGCTGACCGCGCCGGGGCCTGCGCCCGGCTTCTGCTGCGCCGGGCCGAAGCGGTGGAGGAAGCCGGCACCCTGCTGCTGCGCTGCCACCCCGCCGTACGCGCCGCGCTGCGCCAGGAATGGCTGGACGCGCTTGGCACACGGACCGGCCGCGTCCTGCGCCTTGAAAGCGATCCGGGGCTTGCCATGTCGGCCGGCTTCGCCCAGGCGGTGACCTCATGACAAGCGCAACCAGGAAATGTCCGATCTGCGGCAAACCGCGCACGGTGCAGAACGATCCGTTCTGTTCAACCCGCTGCAAGGACCGCGATCTGCTGCGCTGGCTGGACGATGGTTATGCCCTGCCCGGCCCGCCGGCGATCGATGAAGGGGCCGATAAAGCATAATCCCCTCTTGCCAAGGCGCGCCGCCTTCGTCATAGGCGCGCTTCCAACCGCTCGCCGGTCCGGCAACGGACCGCCGCCGCAGCGCTGCCCGGGTAGCTCAGTTGGTAGAGCACATGACTGAAAATCATGGTGTCGGCGGTTCGATTCCGTCCCCGGGCACCACTATTGTTGCTAAACATGTGTTTTTTCTTGAGGTTGGACAGGCGAGTCATCGAAGGTGGATGACACGTTGGACAAAATTCGGTCCGCCAAAGCGCCGCGATTGGCCCTGACGCGGTCCCGCACCAATGACCTGCGCACTATCGCGGTTGCCAGCCGAATCCCATGGCTTTCATGACTGACACGTAAGACGAGGTGAGCGCGGTGCGGGCCAGGGAGGTTGTCATGCGAGCCTCGGCAAGTTTCAGCGCCGCGCGTTCACTTGCTGCATTGTCCGCCGTGCCGCCGGCGCGGCGCAGTGCCGTAAGCCTTGCGGAGGTTTCAGCGGCTTCTTCTGAAGCCAGGGCCTGCGCATAGACAATCCGCTGCGCTCCGAACCGGGCCAGCGCGGTATCGCAATCGCGCAGGGAATTGAGCACCGCCTTGCGATAGGATGCGCTTGCTTCGGTTTGCGCGGCGGCGGATTGCCGGATATCGGCCTTGATCCGCCCGCCATCGAAAATCGGAACTGACAGCCGCGGCATTACCAGTGACAGCAGCGATGGTGCGGTCAGCGGTCCATCAACCTTTGCCCCGCCAACGCCAAGCACGCCGAACAGGCTGATGTGCGGAAATTTTTCGGCAACGGCCAGGGCATGATCCGCGCTTGCCGCGGCAAGTCCGCGTTCTGCCGCGCGAATATCGGGACGGTTGCGGATCACGCTGGCGGGATCGGCAATCCGCAGGTCCGCCGGCGGCAACGGTACATCGCCCGGCGCAATTTCCAGTTCCCCCGGTTCCGCCCCGACCAGCGCCGAAAGATCATTGCGGGCAGAGATCAGCGCCGCCTCTGCCAGGGCCATTTGCCCTTCTGCAACGCCGCGATCGGCCTTGGCCTGAGCCTCTGCATCCTGCGTCCCGGTTCCTCCGCGGGTGCGGACCCCGGCCAGGGCCGCGATCGCATCAAGCCGCTTGAACCGGTCCTGGGCGAAGCGCAGGTTGGCTTCCTCCGCGCGAACCTGAAGATAGGTCTGCGCGACTGCGGCGGACAGAACCACCTGGGCATCCGCCAACATCGCCGCAGAGGCATCGCGCCGCGCCGATGCGCGTTCCCGTTGGCGGCGGGCGCGGCCAAAAAAATCAGGCTCCCACCCGGCGCGCAGGCCCGCGTCATAGGCGGCAAAGCTGGTGCGCCCCGGCAGCAGCTGAGGCGCAGGCTGTTCGCTGGAAGCCATCCCGACCGCGCTTGCCCCGGCCGACACCACGGGCTTGTCCGCCCCCCTGGCACGGTCCACCCGCGCCTCTGCCTGATCAAGCCTGGCCAGCGCAATTTCGATGTCCGGCGCGCTTGCCAGGGCCCGGTCAATCAGGGCCGTCAGTTGCTTGTCCCCCAGATCGTCCCACCAGCGCGATGTGACGGTGGCCGAAGGTTTTACACCTTTCGCCGATGGAAAGGCACCGCGGGCAACGCTGGCCGATCCTGCAGCGGGCGGTCCGCCGTAGTTTTCGCCCGCAGTGCAGCCAGCCAGCGCGGCCAGCATGAATCCCAGGGAAATAGCGTGCTTCAACGGATGCCCCCGATCAATGCGCGTGTACGATTGCGCCATTGTTACCCCGCCGCAGCAACAGAACAAGCGGAACAACTATCCCCAGGGCGATGGCCAGCATCAGGAACTGGTCGTTGAACGCCAGGACCATCGCTTCACGAACGATCGACTGCTGCGTCGCGGCGATCGTTGCACCAGGATCCTGCGTCGCCGCAACCCAGCTTGCAAAAGGATCATATCCGTCGAACGAGCTGGCGATATTCCAGACATGAAGATCAAACCGCCGTTCCTGAAAGGTGGACAGCAGGGCAAGGCCGAATGAACCGCCCAGATTGCGCGCTGCGTTGAACAGGCCCGAAGCATCCGCAGCAAGCGCGGGCGAAACCGCGTTGATCGCCGCCTGGTTCAGGAAGGTCATGGTCAAAACCTGCCCCACCCCGCGCGCCAGTTGCGACACGGTGAAGGCATTATCGCCCGAAGCCGAACTCAGCCCGGAATCGAGCCAGCAGGTCAGCCCCATGAAGATCAGCCCCGCCGCCACGCCCAGCCGCAAATCGACGTGCCGCAGCAGCCAGGGGATCAGCGGAATAAGCACAATCGCCGGAATGCCTGAAACGAACACCACACCCCCCGCTTGCAGCGCGGTATCCCCCGCGACGTGAGACAGGAATTGGGGGATCATGAACGCGGTGCCGTAAAGCCCCGCGCCCAGCATGAAGGAAATGGCAAATACGGCGGCAAACTGGCGGCCCCGCAGAATCCGCAAATCAATAACCGGCGTTTGCGCGCGCGCCTGCCCGACCGCAACCAGGCAGAACCCCGCGATCGACGCGATCAGCAGGGTCCAGATCAGGCTGGAATCGAACCAGTCTTCGGCGTGTCCCTGTTCCAGCAAGGCAGTCAGGCAGCCAAGCCCCAGTGACATTCCGATTACCCCGGCGATATCGGCATGGATCAGCTGACGCCAATCCGATCGGTCTCGCGGCAAGCCGGCGGCGATCAGCCCGCACAGCGCCACGCCGATCGGCAAGTTGATCAGAAAGATGTTTCGCCAGCCATAGGTATCGGTAATCCACCCGCCCAGCAGCGGCCCGACCACCGGACCAAGGATAACCGTTCCGCCAAAAATGGCTGTCCCCAGCGCGCGCCGATGCAACGGCAGCCGGCGCGCCACGATCGTCAGCGCGGTGGGAATCAGTGCTCCGCCAAAAAAGCCCTGCCCCGCGCGCCCGATAATCATGGTGGTCAGATCATCCGCCACGCCGCACAGCAGCGAAAATGCGGCAAACAGAACCACGAAGGTCAGCAGGAACCGCCGCAGGCCAAACGCCCGCTCCAGCCAGCCGCACAGCGGAATGGCGATAACTTCGGCCACCAGATAGGCCGTGGCGATCCACGATCCTTCGTGAACGCTGGCCCCGATTTCGCCGATGATGTTGGGCAGCGCGGTGTTGACGATGGCAATGTCCAGCGTCGCCATGAACGCCCCGATCGCGCCGGCAATCACCGCCAGCCAATCGGCCAGTCCGGCGTCCGGCTGATGCTGGCCCTCGGCAATTGGCACAACCTGGGGTGAGGTGATGGCCATGGCGCCCGTCAGCGCGGCGATCCGCTATGCGGCTGCGCGGCGGTATCAACCTCCACCGATGCGGAAAGGCCGTTGGTCATCAGCGGGCGTACTGCGGCGGGCGGATTGATCCGCACCCGCACCGGAACACGCTGAACCACGCGGGTAAAGTTGCCCGACGCATTCTGCGGCTGAAGCAGCGCCCCGCTTGCCTTGGTGCCGCCGGCCAGTGATTCAACCGTGCCGGGAATCGCGGTGCCCGGCAACGCATCCAGATAGACCCGCACCGGCTGCCCGGGCCGGATCCTGGCAATCTGCGTTTCCTTGAAATTGGCCAGCACATAGATCGCGCCGACGGGAACCACAGTGCCCAGCTTTTGCCCGGCCTGAACGAACTGCCCCTCGCGCGCCAGAACGAACGAGAAGCGGCCGGCAACCGGCGCGGTAATCGCCGTATCCTGTTTGTCGCTTGCCGCGCTGTCACGGCCAGCACGGGCAACTTCGGCCCGCGCGCTGAATTCCCCGACTTGCGACCGTACACCGGCGACGCGCGCGGATGCGGTGTCGATGGCCGCACGTGCGGCGGCAACCTGGGCCGCGGCACGGTTGCGCTCACCAGTGATCTGGGCAAGTTTTTCCGCAGTTTCCGCGCCCTGCGCCACCAGCGGGCGATAACGGCGGACTTCGTCAGACAATCGGCGATAATCGCTGGCCGCAGCGCGAAACTGCGCGCGCGCCTCTCGCACCGCGCTATAGGCTTCGGCGCTGTGAGCGCGGTTGGAGGCGGCCTCTGCCCGAATGCCGGCCAATTCACCATCGGCGGCCCGCAGGCGCGTGTCCACGTCCTGCGGATCAAGCACCATCAGGGTTGTCCCTGCCGCCACATCGCCATTTTCTGGCGCCACGACCTTTGCAATGCGTCCGGAGAGCCGGCTTGTGATCGGCACAGAATCGGCCTGAAGCATGGCATCGTCCGTACTCAGCGTGGTGCCGGACCCGCGCACGTAATACAGCACCGTCAGCGCCAGGGCCGCAGCAACGGCAACCCCCGCAACCAGCCAGGAAGTAGGAATGCGCCGGCGATTGAGCGGAAAATGCACTTCGGCGGCGTAGTCAAAATCTGTAAGTGCGGTCACGAACCCCTCCGGGACCGCAGCGGCACACGCGTTCGAACGCAACGGTCAAGCCCAAGCGCCTAGGCCTGGATGCTTAATTTCAGGTTAATCAGGCGGCGTGACGCGCCAAGCCGTGTATTGTCCGTGACAGCTTCAGGCCTTAGACCGGCGTGCGTCAACGAACCTTACATCTGATGGCTCTAAGGGCTGTTGGTGCCCGATGGTCCGGCCGATGTGCCGATCGAAACACAGGATCGCTAACCAGTGACAATTCGGCCTGACGTTGGAGATTCCGCAGTTGGACGTATAGAGATCCTCGATGGGTGGCGGGCGCTCAGCATCCTGCTCGTCCTTGCCGGCCACTGGGCGCCACTGGGGCCGCGCCCGTGGGGATTGAATCATGCCGTGCCCGCGGCCGGGATGGCGCTGTTCTTCACGCTGTCCGGACTTTTGATCGCGCAACTGCTGCTGCGCGATCCGCGCGTTGTGCCCTTCCTGATCAGGCGTTTTTTCCGGATCCTTCCCCTTGCCTGGACCGCCATGCTGATCCTGATCATTGCGACACAGGCTGACACGGTTACGGCTGCAAAGAACCTGTCGTTCCTGGCCAATCTTCCACCCGCCCGGCTGATGACCGGGGGACACCATCTGTGGAGTCTTTGTGTTGAGATCCAGTTCTATCTCTTTGCCGCCCTGATCGTGATGGCAGCGGGCAAGCGGGGACTTTACATTCTGCCGCTGGTGATGGTTCTGGTCACGGCGCTGCGCATCGCCGATCATCAGCCAATCAGTATTGTGACCTGGCACCGGGTTGACGAAATTCTGGCGGGATCAACGCTTGCGCTGCTTCTGGTGCATTTTCCGCCCGCTCAATTTGCGCGGCGGATTCCGGCGTGGGCACCCTTGCTATGTGCGTTGGGGTTGCTGGCCGCATCCCACCCGGGGATGGGGCCGCTATGCTATGCCCGGCCCTATTTTGCCGCCGCGACGATCGGATCATCGCTCTATGCGGTCCCGCAATGGCTGCGCACCGTGCTTTGCTCTGCTCCTGCGCGCTATATCGCCGAGGTCAGCTTCGCGGTTTACGTGGTGCACGGGATGTTGACAGCAACCTGGCTCGGCGGGGAAAATGCCTCAACCATCCAGCGCTATTTGCGGCGTCCCTTGCTGGTCATCGCGACATTTGCCCTGGCCCATCTTTCGACCCGCCATTTCGAAAGCCGGTGGATCGCCCTGGGGAAACGGCTCTGCAAGAAGTATGATCGCCGCCATTCCAATTTGGCGGGATCGACGCCTGTGGCAGATCGGGCCAGTTGAAGCCCGCCCCCGATCAAGCCGCGGCAAGCTCTACATCGATCACCGACCAGCCCCCGCCGCCCGTGCCAATGTAAACCCGCCCAAACCTGTTTATGTCACCGGTCACCCACACTGTCGGGCACAGTGGCACATTGGGAAAGCGCGTGACCAGGACCGGTTTTGTCGCAAACCAGTCAAAACTGGCGTAAAGGCCGTTCACATCATCGACATCGCCCGAGAAAAAGATGGCGGGGCGGGTCTGATCCGGTCGATTCTTGCCAAACCCGAATCCCACCACCCTGCGGATCGAAGAATGGAGTTCGCGCCAGGATTGGCCATCATCCCGCGACCACCAGAACCGGTCATCATCGTAATCGCCATAGCCGGTATAAACGAGTTCCCCGGAATGGCCCGGAACATATTCGATATTGCACCGCCAGAACTGGCGTGCGTCCTGTTTCGGCGGAGCCCGCTTCGGATCGTGCGACTGCGCATCGTTGATCACCCCGCGCAAAACAAGATTCCAGCTCTGCCCGCCGTCCTTGGTCAGCCAAACGCCGCCCAGTGGATTGCCATAGGGATCGGGCCCCGGTTGCATGGTGGTGTAAACCAGAACGAACACGCCGGGCCGCGTCTTGTCTGCTGCGATGGCCCTGCGCGGGACGTAGAACGCGTTGGTGAAGTGCGATGTGTCGTTCACCCCGTCGAGTTGCAGCGGCAGCCAGGTGCGCCCCCCATCGAGCGTATAGGCGCCGTACCCGTTGTTCGACGGAAGCAGGATGTAATTGCTCCGCGTGCTGGCGGCGATACATCCGCCGTAACCCCAGCCGCGCGGCGGCACACCGGCAAAGGTTTGCCAGTTTTCGCCGCCATCGGTTGAAAAGCCGGGACCAGCCTTGTGGTCATACCGCCCGGCCACGTTGACCACCGCGACCATGAAATTCGGATCATCGCCTGCATGATCAAGAAACGTCCCGTTGGTCAGCACATCGGGGGTAACCGTATCGCCCTGCGGGTGCGGATAGGTCGGGACGTTCAGGTAAGATGTTTCGTGATCGAGCCGCCAGATCGGCTTGTCCCAATTGGTCAGGAACGTCTTGCCGCCAGGGACGGACAATCCGGACACGGCGCACAATTCCTCAATTCCCGCTGACCAATCGCGCATGACGCCGGTGGTCGCGTCAATGCGGCACACCCCCACCCCATGCGCCAGCAGCAGGGCACCGGGATCATGCGGATCCCAGATCATCTCTGCGACCGAAAGCGTTTCCATCGCCCCGATCCAGCCGATTTCACCGCCCTGGGGTGTATAGGTCAGCGATTGGGTTTTCCAACCCGCGCCGCCATCTGCGGTACGCATTCCGAAGCCATAGGCCCCGCTGCCGACCATGTGCCGCGAATCACGCGGATCGATCGCCAGGGTGCGCATTTCGTGCATCGGCTTGCTCGACGTCCAGCCCGCGCCTGGTCGGTAGGTCCAGACCAGGCTGGCATCGGTCCCCGTAAATTCACACAAAATTACCGCGCCAGCCGGGCCAGCCAGCAACTGCGAACAACGCGCCGGCCCGCCAATCGCCGTGAACGGACCATCGGCACCGCTTTCGGACGCGAACAGTCCGATGCCCGCTACAGCGACGTAAATCCGGCGCGGATCGGCGGGATCGAACAGGACCTGGCAAATGCCCGGCCGTTTATCCTTGTCCGGCAAGGCAGCGGGCAAAGCCAGCTGGCGCCAGTTCTTGCCGCCGTCCTGAGAAAAATAGGCACCGTCGCCCCAGGTACCCCACAACACATGGTCAGGATTGTGTGGATCAACGTCGAGCGTGCGGTTGAACAGCCGCTGCGCGCCCGAATTGGGCAGCACGGTTTTCTGAAGCGTGGAAGTGCGCCGGATCGACTTTCCGCCATCGCTCGATCGCCAGACATATCCCAGGTACGTGGCGTAGATCACGTCGCGATTGGACGGGGCGATCCTTACGCCGCCAACCCCCGGTCCGTCCGCCTTCTTGTTGCGCGCAGGCAGCGGATCATAATCAGCGCGGGCCATCGTCTCAGGCGAGAACAACGGCTGCCATGCCGGATCATCCCGGTTGCGGACATAGGCGTTGCAGACGTCGGCGCGGCAGACAAATCGTGATCCGTCTGCGCTGGCATCAATCCCGGTGATGTAACCGCCAGCACCCAGCGGAACCGCCCCCACTGACACACTGCGGATCGGGCCATGGCCCGCCGTCCGGACTGGCGCCGGTGCCTTTACCCCTTCAAGCTTGACCGCCACCCCCGCCTTGAACAGCGACAGCCCCTTTGCGACCCCGGCAGCAAGTATCGAGCCGCCCGTTGCCGCAAGCCCGATCAGGGTGGTTCTGCGATCCATTGCGACGGGCTATCACACAAAGACCGTCCGGCACTACCCTCTCCGCGAAAATCCTCTCCGCGAAAATCGAAGCCGGTAACGCTGACTGTCGCCCTTGTCTGATTCCGGCACGTTCTGTGTGACCTGCTTGAGTCAGGCAACACACTGTGCAAAGGTCATTGCTTGCTGAAACGCGCCGGTCCGGCGCACGGGGGTTGTAATGGAAACCGTCTGGGATTGGTTGACTGTGTTCGCCTTTGCGGGCCTCGCCACCCTTTTGTTGCAACGCTCCATGGAAGAAGAGCCGCGCGATCAGCTTTGGCAGTATGCGCCGCCGGCGCTGGGCTGCGCGGTGGCGAACTATCTGGGAAATCATGACCAGCACGTTGCGGCGGGCGCTCTGCTGATCGGCGTCGTGGTTTATATCTTCAAGGTGCTGAAGGTAAAGCTGCCGGGCCGCAAATAGCTTCGGCTGCGCGATCCGCGCCTATTGCGCTTTCCTACACTGTGTCGATTGCCATAGAGAGTTGTTCCTGATTCGTTCTAGCAGGAGCAAGCAATGCCCGATCGTTTCGCAGGTTATTCGGATTCGCCCATCGCACCGTCCGCCGTTGCCTTCGCCATCACGCCAAGCGACACGGTCGAAATTACCGCCACCAAGGCCATTTATGTGGGCACGGGCGGCCATGTGACGCTGCGCCCCATCGGGGCTGCGGCCGACGTTACCTATCGCAACGTCCCGACCGGTTCTTACCTGACCGTGCGCGCCAGCTTCGTCCGCGCTACCGGAACCACTGCTACTGACATCGTGGGCGAAGCCTGATGACGGTTGCCCTGCGGCAGCGCCGCCTGCGACCGCGGACCGTCGCCGTGGCCCCGGCGACAGTTCAGTTTGGCTATGCATCCGTCGCCGGTGGCTGGACCTTGTTGACCGATGCGGCAATCGCAGCGGGAAAAACCTATACAACCGTTTCCGCCGATCAGGGCCAGGCGGCGGCATGGGTCGGGGTGATCAGGGGAACCGACGCCAGGGTCAGGATGAGCGCCGATTTTTCAACCAACCTTTCGGACCTTTTGCGCGTGTCGGTTGATGGCGGACCGTTTGCATCGCCGGGCGCGCCGGATGCCAACGGTGAATACGCGCTGTTTGCCGGGCTGGCCGATGGACCGCACTTTGTTGCATTCATGCCGAAGCTGATCGGCGGAACGGGTGCGAACCTTTATGCGTTCATGCCATCCACCGGCAATGTGCTGCGCGTTACCGGATCATCACCGGATGTCAGCGTGGCGGGGGAATGGACCCAGATCGGTGATGCGAATGCAAAGACGACCAAGCCGATGGGCCTGATACCCACCGGATCGGACGGACGGCACGGCGCATCGCGCACTCCCTTGAACCGCGCGGCATGGAATACCGGATCCTTCACCGGCACCCAGCGGACCGGGACACAGAACCTGATCGCCCTTGCCACCGCTTCTCCCGAGCTGTGGGTCGTCAGCCAGTACCGCTACGTCCACCTGTGGGATGGAACGGTGCTGAGCCAGTTCGACAGCACCACAGCCATGGGAATTGGCGCGGACATGGTCCGTGTACACCGCATCACAGGGCTGTCGGGCCAGAAAACCTACCACGTCTTTGGCGGTGCAAATGCGACAACCCCGGTCGGGGCGTGGTTCTCCGTTGGCGTTCCGGCCGGCCAGTCGTTCGCTTCGCTGCCCCTGCCCCAGGCTCATCTTTTTGGTGACAGCATAACCCAGGGCGTTGATCCCACGGCAGCCAGCGATGACAGGAATTCCGGCTTCGTTGATCTGTTTCGCGCCTTTGCCAGACGCGGATACGCGGTTGGCAACTTCGGATCCGGCGGATGGACCGCGGGCAATCTGGACACCAATCTTGCCGGGATGCTTGCTGTTCTAAACGTTTCGGCATCGGATGTGGCTCACGTCGCGATCGGGCAGAATGCTACGCCGACGGCCGCAGAGATCACCAGCATCGCGTCAAAACTGATTGCGAAGGGGTATGGCAAGGTGATTTTCCGCGGGGTTCTTCCCGTTATCACCGGCAGTCATCCTGCCAAGAATACCGTAATTTCAGGTGCATTGAACGCAATGGCAGACCCAAGGATTCGCTATATCGATCCGAACAGCTGGACCGAACTCGCCGTCAACACCCCCGGCGTCAGGAATGACGGAATCCACTTCCTGCCCTCAGGATATGACCTGTTGCTAAACCGGATGGATGTTACCCTGCCTAACGCTTTGGCTTGACACTTTTCCATTTCGGGACAGGTCCAGTAAACGCGTTTGACCGCCATGAGGAACAATCACACAGCCAATTGCAGGACGGATTGCACTGCCGACGCGGCCTGGCGATCCGGATGTAATTGCTTCGTGGGGACAATCTTGCCAAGGTTCTGCCGTGCAAGTGGCCTCTACACAACGCCGGACCTAATTCCTGATGGTGTTTCAATCTGGACAGATTACCGGGACATTGGCTGATGATCCTGCGGCGTTTCGCGGAACGATGCCCACGCGCGATCGCCGGGTCGTGCTTTATGGCGGATCACTCATTCTCGATTGCCTGGCGCTGATCGCGGCCTATGCAATCGCCATGTCAACGCGCGAGGCGCAGTGGCTTCAGATTGGCGGACACGATCTTCTGCTGATTGCCATGCCGATCTTCGTGATGTTCGAGATCGCCCGCGAAGTGCAGTCTGTCGAAGCGCTGGCAAGCCGGTCGCTGGGGACGGCGCGGGCGATCGGGTCGCTCTTTGCCACGGCGCTGATTGTTGTCTTCCTGACCTTTCTCAACAAGGACGAGACGTTCTCGCGCGTCGGGCTGGTGATGTTTGTCGGATCGGCCGTGGTGGCGCTGGCCGTTTCAAAGCTGATACTCGATGGCCTGGTGAAGCTGGTCCTGCACGGGCGGACCACTGCGGAAATTCTGGTTGTGGACGGGGCAAAAGCGCCGCCGCACACCGGAATGGATATGGTTGACCTGACCAGCGAAGGGCTTTGGCCCGACCTTTCCCGGCCCGATTACATCGACCGCCTATCACGGATCATCTCCCCATATGACAGGGTGGTGGTGGCCTGCGTCCCCGAACACCGTGACAGTTGGGCCGTGTTCCTGAAGGGGTCCGAGGTTGGCGGCGAAATTCTGCTGGATCATTCGGTGCTTTTCGGGGCGGTCGGGATCGGCGAATGCGGGCCTTCGGAAACGCTCATCCTGTCGCGCGGTCCGCTGAGCCTGGGCAGCCGGTTGCAAAAGCGCACATTTGATCTTGCGCTGGGCATTCCGCTGCTGCTGCTGCTGGCTCCGCTGATGATCGCGGTTGCCATTGCCATCCGGCTGGAAAGCAAGGGACCGGTGCTGTTCCGCCAGATTCGCGTCGGCCAGGGCAACCGGCAATTCCGGATGTTCAAATTCCGCTCGATGCGGGTTGAGGCGTCGGATCAGGCCGGCAACCGCTCAGCGTCGCGCGATGATGAGCGGATTACCCGGGTTGGCCGCTTTATCCGCCATACCAGCATTGATGAGCTGCCGCAGTTGATCAATGTCCTGTTCGGCAACATGAGCCTGGTTGGTCCCCGCCCTCACGCGCTGGGTTCGCTGGCCGGGCAGGAACTGTTCTGGGAGGTTACTGCCAGCTATTGGCTTCGCCATGCCCTCAAACCCGGCATAACCGGACTGGCGCAGATTCGCGGTTTCCGCGGTGCCACCGTGAAGCCGGAAGATCTGACCAGGCGTCTGCGCTGCGATCTGGAATACGTGGCAAACTGGTCAATAGTGAACGACCTGCTGATCATGCTGCGGACACTGCGCGTGGTGGTTCACAAAAATGCTTTCTAAGACCTCAAGGACCGGTAATCATACCCCGGTCCGCGCGTCGCGGTCGACAGATCCTGGCGCTAGATCAGCCCGGCGTGAGCCAATCCTGCATCCACGGCCTTGCGCGATTCCGCGCTGCAGGCCACCAGCGGCAGGCGCACGCTCTGCTCAATCCAGCCCAGCACCCGGTTCATCGCATACTTGATCGGCGCGGGAGAGGCATCGGTGAACAGCGCCTGATGTAGCGGGAACAGCCGTTCGTTGAGTTCCCGCGCGCTGGCCAGATCGCCGGCCAGGCTGGCCGCCTGAAATTCCGCGCAAAGCCGCGGCGCAACATTGGCGGTCACCGATATGCACCCCGTCCCGCCCCCGGCGTTGTATTGCAACGCCATGTCGTCATTGCCGCAAATCTGCGCAAAGTCCGCGCCAAGCGCCAGGCGGTGCGCGGTCAGCCGCGTCATGTCACCGCTGGCATCCTTGATCCCCACGATCAGTTCCGGGAACCGGCGCGCCAGCTCGATCACCGTTTCTGGCCTGATGTCGGTTACGGTCCGTCCGGGCACATTGTAGAGTACCATGGGCAGATCAACCTGTTCGGCCAGATAGCTGAAATGCGCGAGCAGCCCGGCCTGGCTCGGCCGGTTGTAATAGGGTGCCACCATCAGCGCAGCGTCAGCGCCGACCTGCTTTGCCACTTGCATATGCCACAGCGCAGTCTGGGTATCGTTGCTGCCGCATCCGGCAATCACTGGAACCCTCCCCGCCGCCTGCTCCGCGCAAATCCCGATCAAGCGGTGCTGCTCGTCATTGCTCAGCGTCGGCGCTTCGCCCGTGGTGCCACACGGCACCAGCGCGCCCGATCCTTCGGCGATTTGCCAATCGACCAGCCGGCGGAAAGCGCCTTCATCGATCGCTCCGTCGCGGAAAGGAGTCACCAGAGCCGGAATCGAGCCGGAAAACATGGACATTATCCTTGCAATTACCCCATGGCAGCGGCCATTCGGCCCGCGACCGGGGCTGGTTTCGTTCAGCGTCTGATAAGGAGCAAATACCAAAAATGTCCAGCATGGTGCGCAAGACTTTCCCTTTACTGGCCCTTACCCTCACCCTTTTGCCCGGCTGTGCCAGGGCGCAGGATGGCGCGGAATGGGATCAGGCACGCATCGCGCTGCAATCGGGCCAGACCGGGGTGATGAAGCAGGCGGTGGAGCGCTGGAAGCAGCTCAACGCCTCTGACCAGTTCGGATTTTCCGACTATGCCGGGTTCCTGATGTCCTATCCGGGGTTTCCGGAAGAGGCGAAATTCCGCCTCAATGCCGAACGTGCATTGGACCGCGAAAATGCCGACCCGCGCCGGGTCGCGTCATTTTTTGATCGTTATCCGCCCGTCACCAATCAGGGCCGCGCGATCTATGCCCTGGCGCTCAACGCGCTGAACCGCCCGGATGCAATGAAAGTTGCAAAGGAAGCATGGCGCGGCGGCCCGATGAGCGACACGGCGGAGGCAATGCTGATGTCGCTGCTCGGCTCAGGCCTGACGCCGGATGATCAGGACGCCCGGATGGACGCGCTGCTCTGGGCCAATGCCGCCGCGCAGGCAACGCGGCAGATTGCATACGTTTCACCCGGATCGCGCGGCCAGTTCATGGCCCGCCTGTCTCTGGTCCAGAATCAGGATCCCGCCTCCACCGGCGTTGCGACCGGGCCAGAGGCAATGAGGGACGCGGGTTATGTCTATAACCGCTCGCGGATGCTGCGCTCGACCGGCCAGAGCCGCAGCGCGGCATGGACGCTCGCCTCGCGCACGCCGCTGTCCGCTCCTGCGCGCGATGGACGCAAATGGGTGGCGGAACTGCTGGCCGCCGCCCGTGCAGGTGATGACCAGAGCGCGGTGCGGATCGCGGCCGGGGCTGACGATGGCTTCGCGCCGGGCACTGACATCTCGCGGCAGTCCTTCCAGATCCGCGATGACTATACCTCGCTGATGTGGCTGGGCGGAACCAAGGCGCTGTGGAACCTTGGCAGCGGCACCCAGGCCGCCCCGTTGTTCCTGCGCTATGGCAATGCCGCGCGCACCCCGCAGACCCGGTCAAAGGGCTTCTACTGGGCCGGCCGCGCCATGGCCCGCGCCGGCAATTCCGCCGAGGCCCGCCGCTATTTCCAGATGGCTGCCGCCTATCCCGATCAGTTCTATGGAATGCTGGCGCTGGAACGGATGGGCGCGCCGCTGCCCGCGTTTGATGCCATGCCAAAGGTCACTGCCAGCGCCGATCAGCGCAACGCCTTCAACGCACGGCCCCTGACCATGGCCGTGCGCGAGGTTGCCCGCGAAAGCGACTGGCCAACGGCGGTGCGTTTTTTCCGCGAGATCAGCGATCAGGCCGAAACCGAGGTCGATCATGTGCTGGTCGCCGATCTGGCGCGAGAGCTTGGCCGCCGCGACCTGGGGGTGATCCTGGGCCAGTCGGCCCATGCCGATGGGTTTGGCGATTTCCAGAAGATCGCCTTTCCGCTGATCCCGACCCCCACGGGTTCGGACTGGACCATGGTTCACGCGATCAGCCGCCAGGAAAGCCAGTTCGCGATGAATGCGGTCAGCCACGCCGGGGCGCGCGGGCTGATGCAGCTGATGCCGCGAACCGCGGCGGAACAGGCCGGCAAGCTGGGCTATAGCTTTGACGCCGCCGCGTTGACCCGCGATGCGGGATATAACCTGACGCTGGGCGACGCCTATTACGGGCGGATGATGGACTATTTCAGCGGTTCCTATCCGCTGGCCATCGCCGCCTACAACGCGGGCGCGGGCAATGTGAACAAGTGGCTGCGCGCCAACGGCGATCCGCGCAATGGCGGGGTTGACTGGATCGACTGGATCGAGCGCATCCCCTTGTCCGAAACCCGCAACTATGTGCAGCGGGTGCTGGAAAACGCGGTGGTCTATGAGGCGATGAACCCGCAGCGGGCGCGCTATAAGGGGGCCAATCCGCTCAGCCGTTTTCTGGGCAAGCAGACGCCGGGCTGACCGGCGTTGCGACCTGCCCGGATCAGCCGGCGCTTGTCGAAACCGCCACGCTGCCGCTAAGCTTGGACGCATGAAGCCCGAAGGCCCGCCCATTACTCCCGCCGGCATGACCGCGCTAAGGGCGCGTTATGACCATCTGCTGGGCACCGAGCGTCCCGCGATCGTAGAAATCGTAAGCTGGGCCGCCGGCAACGGCGATCGCAGTGAAAATGGCGATTACCTGTACGGGCGAAAGCGGATGCGCGAGATTGACCGCGAGCTGGCGCACCTTGCCCGGCGCATGAAGGCATGCCGGGTGATCGACCCCGCCGCTCAGCAAGACAGGACGCGCGTCTGGTTCGGTGCGCGTGTGACCATTGCTGACGAGGACGACAATCAGCGGCAGGTTGCGCTGGTCGGCGATGACGAGCAGGATGCCTCTGCCGGGCTGATCGGCTGGAGCGCCCCGCTATCGCGCGCGCTGCGCGGTGCGGCCGTGGGCGATTTGCGCCGGGTGAACCTGCCCTCTGGCGAAAAGGAATGGGAAGTGCTGGCCATTGTTTATCCGCCCGGCAGGATCTGATCGTGGCAGAGATCATCAACCTGCGCATGGCGCGCAAGGCCAGGGTCCGCGCCGCCGCCGATCAAACCGCGCAGGCCAACCGCGCAAAGCACGGACGGACCGGTGCCGAAAAGAACCATCGGCGCAAGGAGGCAGAGCGCACCGCGCGCCTGATCGACGGTGCCCGGCTGGAGGGGGAGGAATAATGCGTACCACGTTCGATTCCGCGAGTGCCCGGCTCTATCACCTTGACGGCGATGTTGAAGGCGGCGCAGCGCAAACGCTGTTTTATGGCCCGCTGCTTGATGCATTGCGGCTTGCCGAACAGCAGCCCGATGACGTGCAGCAGGGTCTGTTCATAGCCACTGACAACGATGTGGTGGCCTATCTGGACCTGATCGGCGAAGAGTGATCGCCGCTTTGAAAGCGGCGGCATTTCTGCAAGAAGCCGCTCCATGTTGCGCCGTCTGCTTTGCCTTGCCGTTGTTTTTTCCTGCGTCACCCCTGCCCTGGCGCGCGATGCGCTGGGCACCTTTGAGAACTGGGCGGCCTTTCGCGATTCCGCGGTGCCGCGCTGCTATGCCATCGCCATTGCAGAACCTTCGACCCTGCGCCGCGATTATCAGCCCTATGCCGATGTTGCCACCTGGCCGCGCCAGAACCTGCGCGGGCAGGTTCATTTCCGGCTGTCGCGAAAGCTGGCCGCCAATGCGCCGATCGTGCTGTCAATCGGCGGGCAGCGTCTGAACCTGGTCGGCGGCGGCGGCGATGCCTGGGCGGCGGACAAGCGGATGGACGCCGCAGTGGTCGCCGCGATGCGATCCGCCAGCGAGATGACCGTCAGCGCCCGCGGCAACGACGGCAAGGGTTTTTCCAACACCTGGAAACTGGCCGGCGCCGCCACCGCGATGGACGCGGCGGCAATCGGCTGCGCGCAGCTGCGCTAGCATTTGTGAGGTATCACGCCTATATCGCGCGGCCTTATGGCCGACACTGCACTCATGCCGATTCCTGGACAGATTGACCCCGTCCCCACCCCGCGCGACATTACGCCGCGTGAGGATGGGCGTGTTGATCTGATTGGCCTGCCGCGCGCGCGCATTGCCGAACTGTTCGCGGAGGCGGGGCTTGACGCCAAGGCGGCCAAGCTGCGTGCCAAGCAGGTGTTTCACTGGCTTTATCACCGCGGCGTTACCGATTTCGCGGCGATGACCGACATCGCCAAGACCATGCGCCCGTGGCTGGAGGAACGCTTCGTGATCGGCCGGCCCGAAATCGTTCTGGCCCAGCATTCCAGCGACGGCACCCGCAAATGGTTGCTGAAAACCGCGGACGATCAGGAATACGAGATGGTCTTCATCCCCGATGCCGATCGGGGAACCCTGTGCGTTTCCAGCCAGGTTGGCTGCACGCTCAATTGCCGGTTCTGCCATACCGGCACGATGCGGCTGGTGCGCAACCTGACACCGGGAGAAATCGTCGGACAGGTGATGCTGGCGCGCGATGCGCTGGGCGAATGGCCCAAGGGATCGATGGCGGGGCTCGATGCCGATGAGGATGAGGGCGGTTACAGCTCTGACGGGCGCCTGCTGACCAACATCGTGATGNNTTCGACAATGTCCGCGATGCGCTGAAGCTGGTGATGGACGGTGATGGCCTGGCCCTGTCGAAACGCCGCATTACGCTGTCAACCAGCGGCGTGGTGCCGATGATGGCCCGTGCCGGTGAGGAGATCGGGGTCAACCTGGCCGTGTCGCTTCACGCCGTGAGCAAGGAAGTGCGCGACGAGATCGTGCCGATCAACCGCAAATACGGGCTGGAAGAGCTGCTGGCCGCCTGCGCCGCTTACCCCGGCGCATCCAACGCGCGGCGGATCACATTTGAATATGTGATGCTGAAGGACAAGAACGACAGCGACGAGGACGCGCGCGAACTGATCCGGCTGATCAAGCAGCACAAGCTGCCGGCCAAGGTCAACCTGATCCCGTTCAATCCCTGGCCGGGCGCGATCTATGAATGCTCCACCCCGGAACGCATACGCCGCTTTTCGGAAATCGTGTTCGAGGCGGGAATCAGCGCCCCTGTCCGCACACCGCGCGGGCGCGATATTGACGCTGCCTGCGGCCAGCTCAAGACCGCGGCCAAGAAGATGAGCCGCGCCGAACTGGACCGGCTGGCGGAAGAAAAGCAGGCAGCACTCGGCTGACCGCGTTCAGGCAACGGCTCGTCAACCTTAAATCCGGGGTTCAGTTTGCCGGCCTCACAGTCCCCTCAACAGATGAGGAGACAAGCCATGCGCAAGATGATTGCCGCCACCGTGCTGGCCGCCTGTGGCCTGACCGCAACGCCGGTTCTGGCCGATCCGCCCTATTGGGCTCACAGTCATCGCGACCATTACCGCGATTACAATCGCTTTGATGATGATCGCTATGAACGACGTTATCGTGAGGATTACCGCCCGCGCTATTACCGGACCGACAATGGCATCCAGTACTGGCGCGGTGACAACGGCCGCTATTACTGCCGCCGGTCAAACGGAACTACTGGAGTGTTGATCGGCGGCGCGGTTGGCGCCCTGCTTGGCCGATCGATTGACCGCTATGGGGATCGCGCTCCCGGCACAATAATCGGTGCCGCGGCTGGTGCGTTACTGGGCCGCGAAGTGGACCGCGGACAGGCGCGCTGCCGCTGACCCGAACGGAAGGGTCAAGGCCGGGTCGCACAGGGACCGGAATGCGGAAAGCCCGTGTTCCGGTCCTTGCCGTTTTGCCGCGCCGGAATCCGTCGATCGCCCCTCGCCGTAAATCGGGCACGGTTCGGCAAGGGGGCAATCTGCGGTTCAGCCAGGCCGCCTCAACATTTACAGCGTTATTTCAAGGAGCATACAATGCGCAAGTTTCTGATCGTTGCCACAATGGCGGCAACCGCCCTTCCCGCAGCCATGGCCTATGCCGATCCGCCGCGCTGGGCACCGGCGCATGGATACCGCGCGAAGAACGGCGACATCCAGTACCGCCGCACCAATGACGGGGTCCGCTATTGGCAGGGCCGCGATGGCCGCAACTATTGCCGCAAGCCGGACGGCACGGTTGGCCTGCTGATCGGCGGAGTGGCCGGGGCGCTGGTTGGCCGGGCTATCGACACCCACGGCGAACGCGCCACCGGAACGATTCTGGGTGCGGCGGGCGGCGCGCTGCTGGGCAACGAAGTGGCCAAGAGCCGCGCCCGTTGCCGCTGATCGGTGGAAAGGGCTTTTCCTGAGGCAGCCGGGTGTGCATGGTTGGATCCATGCCCCCGGCCGTTCTCATAACCGGCGCTGGCCGCCGCATCGGTGCGGTGCTGGCGCACCGCTTTGGCAAGGCCGGCTGGCACGTGGTACTTCACGTTGGTCACAATCCGGAGGCAGCGCGCGATATCGCTTCCTCGCTTCCGTCGGCTGAAGTGGTCCAGTGCGATCTGCGGGATGGCGATGCCGCCCTGGCGATGATCGCCGATCTGGCCGCACGGCTTGATGACTGCCGGATGCTGATCAACTGCGCTGCGGTATTCACGCCGGATACGGCCCAGGCGATCGATCACGCCATCTTTGCCGAAGCGATTACCGTCAACGCCGAAACTCCAGCGCGGATGAGTCAGGCTTTCCTGGCCCGCGCCCGCGCAAGGGGCGGTCGGCGGGTGATCCAGTTCCTTGATCAGAAGATCGCCAACCCCAACCCTGATTTCTTCAGCTATACCATGGCGAAGCACGCCTTCGCCGCCACGGTCAGGATGCTGGCCATGGCGCAGCCGAATCCGGCTGACCGGATCTATGGCCTGGCCCCGGGTGCCATGCTGCCCAGCTTCGATCAGCACGCACACGAACACGAAGCCAGCGGACGGATGAACCTGCTGCGCCGCCTGACCGATCCCGATGAACTGGCCGGTGCGGCGCTGTTCATGGCCCAGGGTTATCTGGCGAGCGGGGAAACGCTGTTCATCGATTCGGGCCAGCATCTGCTTTCCCAGCCGCGCGATGTGCTGTTTCTGGCGCGCGAACAGGCTTGCCATCACCCCTGAACCTGCCTAGGCCACACCGGTCATCTGGGGAGTAGCCAGCCGTCTGCGGGCGGTGCCGCGCCGTCAACATACTTGGCCGAGAGGCTGTGGCGCGCGGAGAACGGACCACCGTTCGGGCGAGACCAATGGCACCGCGCCTTCACCCGGCCGGGTGGAAGGACGGTGTCGTTGCGTGTCTCCACCCGGCCCGGAGTAACCTGATGGAAGCCTTCCTTTCCTCTACCGCCGTTGTCGCCCTGGCAGAGATTGGCGACAAGACCATGCTGCTGGCGATCGTGCTGGCCGCGCGGTTTCGCGCCCCATGGCCGATCATCGCGGGAATATTCGCCGCCACAATCGCCAATCATCTAATGGCCGCATTCGTCGGCAGCGAAGTGGCGGGCCTGCTGGAAGCCTATTGGTTTCGCATCGCGGTTGCCCTGGGCTTCATTCTTATGGCCGGCTGGACCCTGATCCCCGACAAGTTTGACGATGATGACACTGCCATCCGCCAGCGCGGCGGTGTGTTCCTGACCACGTTGATCACATTCTTCCTGGTCGAAATGGGTGACAAGACCCAGGTGGCGACCATTGCCCTGGCGGCGCATTATCACGCGGTCCTGGCGGTTGCGGCGGGGACCACATTGGGCATGATGATCGCCAATGTTCCCGCCGTATTCCTGGGCGAGGCGATTGAAAAACGCGTGTCGATGAAACTGACGCGGACGCTTGCGGCGCTGCTGTTTCTGGTCCTTGGCATTTGGCAACTTGCCGAAATACTGGGCTGGCTGGGCTGATTGCCGCTTGCATTAGGCAGCAGGTCGCATAAGCCCTGCATGAAATGTGGTTGCTCGACAAAATGCTGCGGAGCGTGATCCGCGAAGGCCAACTGGTCATCACCGACCATGACGGCAAGGTTTACACCTATGGCGACGCCGCTGCCGATCCGTTGCGCATTCGCCTCACTGACAAGGGCGCGGCGCTTCACATCGCCAAGGATCCGCGGATCGGTGCCGGCGAAGCCTATATGGACGGACGCCTGGTGGTGGAGCCGCCGCACGATATCCGCGATATGGTGCTGCTGGTGATGCGCAACGCCAACCAGCCGGGCAAGGAAGGCATGGCCGCGCCCAACCCGGTGCGCCGCGCGGTGGACTGGATGGCGTTCAAGGCCGATCAGATCAACCTGCGCGCCAAGGCCAGCAAGAACGTCGTCCATCACTATGACCTGACCCGCCAGTTCTATGAGCTGTTCCTTGACGAGGACCGGCAATATACCATGGCCTATTTCACCGATCCGGCGAACACGCTGGAACGTGCGCAGGTTGACAAGAAAGCGCTGATCGCCGCCAAGCTGCGGCTGGAGCCGGGCCGGTGCGAGGGGATGCGCCTGCTGGACATTGGCTGCGGCTGGGGCGGCCTTGGCCTCTACCTCAACCGTCATTTCGGGATCGAGGTGCTGGGCGTTTCACTCGCTCCCGATCAGGTCCGTTTCGCCAACGAACGCGCCGAGGCGGCGGGCGTGGCCGACAAGGTGAAGTTCAAGCTGATCGATTACCGCGACGTTGATGAGCGGTTTGACAGGATCACCAGCGTCGGGATGATCGAACACATCGGCGCGGCTCATTTCCGCGAATATTTTGCCAAGACCAACGCGCTGCTGAACCCCGACGGGATCATGCTGACTCACACCATCGGGCGGGTCAACGGCCCGGGCACCACTGACAAGTGGACCCGCAAATACATCTTCCCCGGCGGCTATATCCCGGCGATGAGCGAATTGGTCACCGCGCTGGAGCAGACCGGCTGGGAAGTGGCCGACATAGAGGTGCTGCGCTATCACTATGCCGAAACGCTGGCCGCCTGGTACGAACGCACCACCCGGCACGAGGCGGAGATTACCGCGCTTTATGACGCGCGGCTGTTCCGGATGTGGCAGTTTTACCTCGCCGGCGCAGAGCAGAGCTTCCGTTCCGGCCCGATGGTCAACTTCCACATCCAGAGCATCAAGAACCGCGCCGCCCTGCCCATGACGCGGGACTATATCAGCGCGGACGCGGCTCGGCTGACGGCGCTTGACGAAACCCCGCAGTGGCATCTGGATAAACAGGCGGCGGAGTAGCCGCCGGGACGGGGAATCAATTCAACAGTGCCGCGCTGTCCCCGCTGCGACGGTTTTCCACCGTGCTAATCAGGAAAGACGCCTTATCTGATCTGGGCTTGCAGTTTCAACTTGCACGTTGTGGTGCCTCCACCACCCGCGGTCAGCGCGTTGCTGAAGCGAACCCGAATTGCGTTGACGGCGGCATCATATCCCGAACCCGCCGGGCTGTAGGTCCAAGTCACACCGCCATCGGTGGAGAAATCAAGGCTGTCGGTCAGGCTTGACGCTGCGCCAGGCGTGGCGGTCACTCCACAGGAGGGTGATCCATCGGTGAAGCTGACCGGCGAACTGCCGTAAACCGCACCCACATTCATCTGAAGCTGGGAAGGCAGGATATCGGCGATCACGACCGAGTTGGCGTCTGCCGCCGTGCTGCCCGCATTGCTCAGCGCGATGGAATATTCCACAACCGCGCCGGGAATTAGCTTCGGATTGATGGTGCCGTCCACCGGGTCGGAAATCGACGTTGAGGTTTTGGACAGCAACAGAATCGCATTGCCCGATTTCTTGGTGTTGGTGATGGTGCAGGAAACCACATCACCCATCGCCGGGGTTATGGTGCCCCCCGAACTTGTCGGCAGGGTGGTTGAGGATGACGATGAGGCATTGGTGCAATTCATCGCCGCCACATACTGTGTCAGGTTGGTTCCGCCCGACGCCGCTTCAGACAATGTGTAGGTTGTGCCTGCCGTTACCTGGGTTTGCGGTGTCGACCCATTGGTGATGGTGGAATTGGACCCCGTGGTTGTTGTCGTGACAACATTGGTCGCGCCCTGATCGATTTTCAGGGTGAACTGGTCAGTCGTGGCATTCACACGCCCGCCACTTCCCAATGCCTTGATCAGGGTCAGGTGCGGATAGGGCGTTTCGGTATAGGTACACTTCACGACATCGCCATATTTCAGCGCTCCCAGATTGTAAGATGTCGTCTTGACATTGCTGGGCATGACCGTGGTTGAGCCAGAGGCAAGGTTCGTGCAACTCAGCGATGAGAGGTAGTGCGAAATCGCATTTGTACTACCGCTTGCCATTGTTTGCTTCAATGTCAGCGGAATTGCAGCTGTGCTGTTCAGCACGGCCGCCTGGAACGGGCCAAGGCCGGTCCCGGTTGAAGTACCTGACGCAAAAGTGGTTCCGCCAGAGGTGCTGTTGATCGAAAACCCAAACTGGTCAGTGGGTGCGACTCTGGCCCCCGAAATTTGGGTATTGAGCACGATCGAAGCAAAGCGAACCGCAAACAACGCTCCCTGATAGCCGCCGGTGGACACGTTGATATTCGCCGTGACGGTTGTGGGATTCGTTGAACCGACAACCGCAGCACCGGTGGAAGAGTTTGAGCTACCTACTTCATTTACGTTCGATGTTCCAAGCCCCGTGACCACCGGATAGCTTGACCCGCTGGTTGGAGCGAGCATTTCAAGAAGCTGCCACCCGCCGCCGTTGGTCGTGAAGGCCAGTGCCTCGCTGGCGGCTGTGGCCTCACCATCTGCGGCGACGAACATATACTGGCTGATCGTACCGGAAGCTGGCGGAGTCAGTGTTATGTTTGAAAAGGTTACGGTAGAAGTCCCGAATGGCGAGGTCTGGTAGAGAATTGGACTGCCGGCTACGCCCGTAAAGGCCGTAGTGCCGAAGGACGCGCCACCGTATGAAGGCGACGCCACCGCAGCCAGGCTGTTTCCTGAAACCTTGAGGACGAAGCTCATCGTCGTCCCGTCCGGCAAAGTGTAGGAGAATGTTTGCCCGCCAGCGCTTCGCGCGGTCGTGTCATTGTAGCCAGACAGATCAAGCCAGCAGTAGCTTTGCCAGTCGCTTGGCCCGGCAGTGCCTTGCCCGGTTGCAACGTTGCAATTCGCCGCAGCGGCGGGATGGGCGGCGAGTAGGAAAACCAGCAGGGCAATCAGCGCGCGCAAACGCCGCACCGCTCCCTGGAATGGTATAAATTGCAGCTCGACTTGTGGCATCCCGCCAGTCGATACCCGCAACACATTAATAAATTTAGCAAAACGATTTATTGACGGATGTTTGCCGGAGCATATGAGCGATGGAGAGCTTGCTGCAGGACCGGCTCAGGATTTGACTGCCGGCTACCCCGGAAGTGGCGGCGGCACGCCGCCGTCACAAGTTACCGCCCCGCGAATCATTTCAACGATCCAATCGCTTCGCCAGCGTATAGGCCGGCCCGAACCCGACCAGTCCCGCGCCGATGAACGGCAGCACGACTACCCAGAACCGCAGGCCGGTCACCCCTTCCGGGCTGGCTATCGAGATTGCGGCGGTCAGCGTCAGGCCCAGGCAGATCAGCGCCAGCCCCAGGATCAGACGCCAGTATGGAACCTGCTTCATCCCGCCCTTGCCCGCAGCGCTGCCCATCCGTTCGAACGGGCTGAACACCGCGATCAGCGGCAACAGCGCGGCGATGTAGAGCACAAACCACACCGGGCGCGCCAGCCACCATTCCCTGCTTCCCGGCGCGGCGTGCAGCCCCACCCCGCCCATCAGCCAGGCCGCGACCATCACGAGCACGAAGGCGGTCAGGTGCCACAGGTACACGGTCATGATCATACCGTTGACCAGCACGGTCGCGGTCCACAGCCAGGCCTTTTGCAGCAGGCGGCGCATCACCGGTTCCAGCGTCAGCGCGAGGCCGATCTGCATATTGCCCAGCGCCAGCAGGGCAATCGTTGGCGGCATCGAGTTGGAAAGATCGCTGCCCGGCACCCCGATCATCGCCACCGGATAAGGCCCGAATTTCACCAGCGCGCCCAGCACGGCCAATGACACGGCAAACCAGGCAAAACGCTGGCCAAAGCGCCCTTCCTGCCAGCGATAGCCAAGCTGATGGATCGCCAGCCAGACAAACAGGAAGTTGAGCCAGTTGACCGCCGGCACGCCCAGCCCGATCGACAGATAATCGACCATCACCGCACCCGCCACCAGCGCCCAGAAGCTGCCCATGCCCCAGCCCCGCCATGCGGCGTGGCTGAACGGCACCAGCGCCGAAACGATCAGGTAAACCGCCAGGAACCACACCGGGATCAACGCGAGCTGCGTCGCCATCTTCACCACATCGCGGTCAACCCCCAACGCCGTGCCGCCCAGTGCAAACAGGCTCCACACCAGGAACAGCGGCATCACCGGGTTTATGAGCCGCTGCACCCGCCCGCCGAACCAGTCGGGGAATGTCCCGCCCTTGGCCCGCGTCGCGGCCCACGACACCCCGTTGGAAAACCCGCCGACGAAGAAGAACAGCGGCATCACCTGAAACCCCCAGGTCAACCATTGGGTCCACGGCAGGATCCCCAGCAGATGTCCGCCAACGACTGCGCCATCCTTCATATAGGGCGCGGCGACCAACCAATGCCCGACCACCACCGCCAGGATCGACAGCGCGCGCAGGAAATCAACATAGCGGTTGCGCTCCGGCGGAGCTTTGCCCGCCATTTCCGCCGCCTTGGCCCACAGTCCCATCCGCTTGCTCTCCTCGTTTCCATGCCCTAGGGCGCGCCTTCGAATCCCAAGCCCAAACCAGCGGAAAACCAGCTCATGCCTGCTGCCACCAAGTCGGACATCAAGAAAGTCGTCCTCGCCTATTCGGGCGGCCTTGATACATCGGTTATCCTCAAGTGGTTACAAGTCACTTACGGCTGCGAGGTGGTGACCTTCACTGCGGACCTCGGCCAGGGCGAGGAACTGGAGCCGGCGCGGGCCAAGGCCAAGCTGATGGGGCTGCCCGACGCCAACATCTATATCGATGACCTGCGCGAGGAATTCGTGCGTGACTTCGTCTTCCCGATGATGCGCGCCAATGCCCGGTATGAGGGCGATTATCTGCTCGGCACCTCCATCGCCCGTCCGCTGATATCCAAGCGACTGGTCGAGATCGCGCATGAAACCGGGGCCGACGCAGTCGCTCACGGTGCCACCGGCAAGGGCAACGATCAGGTGCGGTTCGAACTCAGCGCCTATGCGCTTGATCCCAATATCAAGGTTATCGCCCCGTGGCGCGAATGGGACCTGACCAGCCGCACCGCGCTGATCGCCTGGGCCGAAGCGCACCAGATCCCGGTGCCCAAGGACAAGCGCGGCGAAAGTCCGTTCAGCACCGACGCCAACCTGCTCCACACCTCGTCCGAGGGCAAGGTGCTGGAAGACCCGTGGGAGGAGACGCCGGATTACGTCTATTCGCGCACGGCCAATCCCGAGGATGCGCCCGACGCGCCCGAATATATCACCATCGATTTCGAGAAGGGCGACGGCGTTGCCCTTAATGGCGCAGCGATGAGCCCGGCCACGCTGCTGACCGCGCTCAATGACCTTGGCCGCAAGCACGGCATCGGCCGACTCGATCTGGTCGAGAACCGCTTTGTCGGCATGAAAAGCCGCGGGATGTATGAAACCCCGGGCGGCGAGATCTATGCCCGAGCGCATCGGGGGATCGAACAGATCACGCTTGATCGCGGCGCGGCGCACCTGAAAGATGAGCTGATGCCCAAATATGCCGAGCTGATCTACAACGGCTTCTGGTTCGCGCCCGAGCGCGAGATGCTGCAGGCGGCGATCGACCTTTCCCAGCAGAAGGTTTCGGGCACCGTGCGCCTAAAGCTTTACAAGGGGCAGGCCAGCGTGGTCGGGCGCAAGTCACCCAATTCGCTTTACAGCGAACGTCACGTCACCTTCGAAGATGATGCCGGCGCTTATGACCAGAAGGATGCGGCGGGCTTTATCAAGCTCAACGCGCTGCGGCTGCGGCTTTTGGCACAGCGCGATCGGTAGTTTTGGAAGCCGCGCGGCGAATCAAATTTCGTCTCCAGCGCAGAATCCAAGCCACTGACTTCAATCCACCGACTTGTCCACGGCGTTTCGTCGCATCTGTGGATAAGTCGATACGATTTCGCTTGTGCGACTCAATTCAGAGGCGCACCTTCAAGTCATCGAGATGATCGAACCGAACTTGAAGTTAAGGCGGGAAACCGCTGAAACATCAAGGGAAAACCAGACATCGCGATCTGGCAGCGATGCCCGCAGCAGCGTCGGAAAACACGCGGTGGGAAGTCTTCGGATGGAACGCAGCGAACCGCAGATGCAGTGAGTGGCGCGCAGTCAGCAGATCGGTTCGACGGCGGTCGGAAATGGCTGGAAGGAAGGCGGCGCTTCACGCGTTGCGGACTGGACGGTCAGGAACGGCAAGGCATCGAAACGGTCACGGAACCGCCAGGTGGCAAGGCAAGGGTCCCCCGGATCTGCGCTGGCCGCCTGACGGGACCGGACGCCGGAACGGATGTTCGGGTGATGAAAGCTGGTTCTTTCGGGAACCACCAACAGGAACGGCCAGCCCGATGCGATGAGCATCACGATGCGGTGGCACTCACGGTGTGATGGCACGCGAGACGCTCAGCAAGGCATCACTGCGGCAGACCGGGAATACTGGTAAAGGCGATCGCCCAAAATCATTCGAAAGCCGATGCGGCGATCGTGGGGCTGGTGGAAACACCGGCCCCATTTGCGTTGGGGGATGGGTTTTGATGGCGGGATTTAACGGGCGGAATTTGATCGTTTCCACGCGAATACGGACTTTATGGACACAACGACGATGCGAGCCCTGCTCTCTCCCCTTCAGGGGAG
>JAFEEX010000001.1:152374-156688 GCA_018240895.1 Pseudomonadota bacterium
CCCTCTCCCCTGAAGGGGAGAGGGTTTCGTCCGCTTCCCCCCGCATTCCAGCTACTCAACGCGCTTCTTCCGCTTCGGCTAGCAACCGTTCCTCCCTGTCAAACTGCGCATGTCCGGGTTAGGAGCGCCCATGCCTCGCCTGATCCTGCTCAACAAACCCTATGGCGTGCTGTNNGCTGTGCCAGTTCAGCGCCGATGGATCGGGTAAGCCGACGCTGGCTGACTTTGTGCAGATCCCCGGGGTCTATCCGGCGGGGCGGCTTGATACTGACAGCGAGGGGTTGCTGTTGCTTACAGACGACGGGCGGTTGCAGGCGCGGATCGCCGATCCGCNNGCCCAAGACCTATCTGGTGCAGGTTGAGGGGGAGCCGGATGTGGCCGGCCTCGAAACGCTCCGCCGCGGGGTGCGGCTCAAGGACGGTGTGACCCGTCCGGCCGTGGCCGAGCTGATCCCTGCCCCCGCGCTCTGGCCCCGCGATCCGCCGGTGCGTTTTCGCAAGACCGTGCCTGACAGCTGGCTCCGCTTGACCATCCGCGAGGGCAAGAACCGTCAGGTCCGCCGGATGACTGCCGCGGTGGGCCATCCAACCTTGCGATTGGTGCGGTGGAGTGTGGGGGACTGGACGCTTGAAGGCCTGGGGCTGGGAGAATGGCGAGAGGTTTCCGTCTGAATGGTTTCACGCAGAGGCGCAGAGAAAACAGGGAGGCGCGGAGGTGTTGCGCCGAGCCGAAGGCTCAATCTCAATTCATTGGTTGCAACTGGCCAATGCCGGGGATTTGAGTGCGGCTTTGCCGCGGGCGCGATCTCTCTGCGCCTCCCTGTTTCCTCTGCGCCTCTGCGAGAACCAAACTGCGCCAGGCCTGCCTCGACTACCGCACGAACAGGCTCGCCAGTTCGACGTGAGTGGACCAGCGGAACTGCCCGACCGGGCGCAATTCGGCCAGGCGATAGCCTGCCTCGATCAGCAGCGCCGCGTCGCGCGCCCAGCTTGACGGGTTGCAGCTGATATAGACCACGCGCGGCACGGTGCTGTTGGCGATCCGCTCCACCTGTTCACGCGCGCCGGCGCGGGGCGGATCAAGCAGGACCGCGCTGAAACGGTTCAGCTCATCGGGCAGCAGCGGATTGCGGAACAGGTCGCGGTGCAGGGTATGGACCTGCGCCTGAACCCGTGCCGCTGCGGCCTTGCACGCAAGGCTGGCATCGCGCGCGGCCTCCACCGCCAGCACCCTGGTCTGCGGCCCGGCGAGCGCGAAAGCGAAGGTGCCAAGCCCGGCAAACAGGTCGGCCACGGTGGCGCTGCCGGCCAGCCATTCACGCGCTGCGGCAACCAGTGCGGCCTCTCCATCGGCGGTTGCCTGGAGGAAGGAACCCGGCGGAAACGGCACCGCTGCCCCGCCCAGTGTGACCGTCACCGGCTCCGGCTCCCACACCGTTTCGCTGCCGTAGCCCTGATCAAGCGTCAGCCGCGCCAGCGCGTGTTCGCGCGCGAAATCAAGCAGCGCCTCGGTCGCGGCAAGACCTTCGGCGGTCAGCCCCTTGATGCCGATGTCGAGCCCCTGGTCGGTGCGGGTAACCTCAAGATCGGCGGCGAGTTTGGCGTGGGCGTGCCTGCCCTTCCCCGCTCCCTTGCCCGCGCTCACCGCGATCAGCAATTTGCGCAAAGCAGGCAGGATCGCGGCAATTTCGGGCAGCAGCACCGGACATTCGCCGAGTTCGACCAGCCGGTGCGACTTCGCCTCGCGATAGCCGATCACCACCCGCCCTTGCGAGGATTCCGCGCGCAGCGAAGCCCGGCGGCGGCTGCGCGGGGGCGAGAGGTGCGGCGCGGCGATGTGTTCCGCCCCCAGTTCCTGCGAGGCCGAGGCATTGGCCACCCGCGCTTCGACGAAGTGCGCAAGGCTTTCCTCATCAAGCTGCTGCAACTGGCACCCGCCGCAGCGGCCAAAATGGCGGCACGGCGGCGTAACGTGATGCGGCCCCCATTCGATGGTGCCGTCTGCCAGCAGGGTATCGCCCGGGGCCGCTCCCCAGGCGAACCGGCCCGATGCGGTGACGCCATCGCCCTTTGCGGCAATGCGGATGATCTCTTCGGCTTGTCCGCTCACAGGCAGGCGGCGTAGGCAGGTGCGATCGTTTCGGCAAGCTGCGCGGCGGTGAAGGGCGCGGGGCAAAGCCGCGCCGCCTCGCCATGCAGCCACACGCCCTGACAGGCCGCGTCGAACGGATCGGTCCCGCAGGACAGGCGGCTGGCCACGGTTCCGGCAAGAACATCGCCCGTCCCGGCTGTTGACAGCCAGGACGAAGCGCGCCGCGCACAGGCGATCCGCCCGTCCGGCGCGGCGATCACCGTATCAGCCCCCTTGGCCACCACCACCATGCCCGATGCCCTGGCCAGGGCGGCAGCACGTTCCACCTTGCTTCCTGCGCCGTCCAGATCGAAGGCCCGTTCCAGCGCCATCAGTTCGCCTTCGTGCGGCGTGGCGATCAGCGGCACGGTTCGCCCTGTCAGATGGCGCGGGGCAAGCAGGACCAGGGCATCGGCATCAAGCACCGCCGGAACCGGTTCTGCCAGAGTCCGCACCAGTCGTTCGCGCGCACCGTCACGCCGGCCTAGCCCCGGCCCGACCAGCAGCGCGGTAAAACGCGCATCGGCCAGCGCCTCTGCCAGCGGAGTGCTGTCGATCACCAGCTCTGCCGGGGCGGCAGCCGCGGTTTCAAGGCCGAACAGCTTGACATAGCCCGCCCCCGCCCCTTGCGCCGCCCGCGCCGAGAGCAGCGCCGCGCCGGGCATGGCCCCACCAACAATCCCCAGCAGGCCGCGCGTATATTTATGCGCCAGTACCGGCGGTGCGATCAGGCGCGGGCGGGCCACAACCTGCGCCGCGCCTTCAACGGCCCCAATCCCGATCGGCGCCAGCCGCAACGCGCCCATCGCCGCGCCGGCAGGCATCAGGAAATGGGCAAATTTCCACGCCCCCAGCGCGATGGTAAGGTGATAGTCGGGCAAACCCTGATTGAGCGAAAGGCCAAGATCAGCCTCAATCCCGCTCGGCAAATCAACCGCCACCCGCAAGGGATGCGATGCGGCAAGCTGTTGCAGCAGGGCCAGGTGCTGCGGCCCCAGCGGACGCGCCAGACCCGTGCCGAACAGGCAATCGACCAGCACGCCGCCGGTTCCTGATGCGGCTTCGCTCACTGACCCGCGATAGGCGCTGCGCGCCTTGCGGGCGGCTGCTGTCACCGGCTCGGCTGCGGCGATTACCGCCACCGCGCCGCCGCGTGTCCGCAGCGCTTCGGCCAGGACATAGCCGTCACCGCCGTTGTTGCCGGGGCCGCACAGCAGGGTAACGGGCCGTCCGCCGGCCAGCCGCCAGACATAGTCCGCCGCTCCGCGCCCCGCGCGCTGCATCAATTCGTCAACGCTGGTTCCCGCGGCGATCAGGGCCTGCTCGGCATCACGCATCTGCGCGGCGGACAGGATCGGCTCACCTGGCTTTGGCATCGGCCCCCGCCGCACCGGCCTTTGCCGGAATAACGTAACGATCGCCGCCGATGATCACCTCGTACCGATCACCCTTTAGCGCGGACTGGCTGTGATCGGCCCCGTCGGCAGCTTCAAGGTGCCCGCCGTCCTTGCTGATCTGCAGCCGGCGGAAAGCGCCATCAGGATGGCGCACCACCAGAACCTGCGCGCCGTCAATCACGGTGCGTTCAAGCCGGCAATCGGGTTTGAAATCGTTCTGCCCGGCGAACGAGCAATAGACGGGTTCGCCGTCGTCCTGGGGGTCAGCCTGCGACTGCGAACAGCCGGCGAGAGCAAGCACGGGGAGCAGGTAGCGTGCGGCCTTGGGCAAGCTCAATCTTGGCCCCACCCCGCTCAACCCCGCTTCAACTGTGACAGGTCGCGCACCGCGCCGCGTGCGGCGCTGGTGGTCATCGCCGCATAGGCCTGAAGCGCGACCGAAACTTGACGCGGGCGCGGTTTGGCCGGTGCCCAGCCCTTCGCCGCCTGCACGGCGCGGCGCTCTGCCAACACCTCGTCACTGACGGCAAGGTGGATGGTCCGCGCGGGAATATCGATCTCGATCCGGTCGCCCGGTTCGACCAGCCCGATCTCACCGCCCTCTGCCGCTTCAGGCGAGACGTGGCCGATCGACAGGCCAGAGGTGCCGCCCGAAAAGCGCCCATCAGTCAACAGCGCGCAGGCCGCGCCAAGGCCCTTCGATTTGATGTAACTGGTCGGGTAAAGCATTTCCTGCATCCCCGGTCCGCCCTTTGGCCCTTCATAGCGGATCACCACCACGTCGCC
>JAFEEX010000001.1:156796-157087 GCA_018240895.1 Pseudomonadota bacterium
CAGCCGTCGCGCGCGATGTTGCCGTACAGCACGGCAAGCCCGCCATCTTTGGAAAAGGCATGGTCGGCGCTGCGGATCACCCCCGCCGCGCGGTCAAGATCAAGATCATCCCAGCGGCGTGATTGGCTGAAGGCCGTCTGCGTTGGCACCCCGCCCGGCGCAGCCTTGAAGAAGGTTTGCACCGCCGGATCATTGGTGCGCTTGATATCCCACTTGTTCAGCGCATCGCCCAGGCTGCGGCTGTGGACGGTGGGCAGTTCAGTATGAAGCAGCCCGGCGCGGTCCAGCTCG
>JAFEEX010000001.1:157148-157321 GCA_018240895.1 Pseudomonadota bacterium
GGCGGCGAGCAGGTGCAGCACGGTATTGGTTGATCCGCCCATCGCAATGTCCAGACTCATCGCGTTTTCAAAAGCGGCAAAGTTGGCGATGGCACGGGGCAGAACGCTGTCGTCCTCTTCCACATAGTAGCGCTGACACAGTTCCACTGCCAGCCGCCCGGCGCGCAGGAACA
>JAFEEX010000020.1 GCA_018240895.1 Pseudomonadota bacterium
CCAAATGTTCTGACGACGGACAAATATTTCTGACGTGATCCTCAATGCAGATGTTGACTGTGTGGCGGGTAACCGCTCACTTGGGAAATCATCAGGATATATCAAATAATCCCAATCGTCGCGGATCGCCCACGCATTGTTGATGGCTACTATCGATGCGATTGTGGAACGATCCCACTCACGAACTTCCAGAGCATCAGGTGCGCTGCCGAGTACAAGAACGACATTTGGCATATGATCTATCGGTTTCATTGCACCGGGCGCTGATCGAGCGTTGTTTTTCTAAGTACTGTCTTGCAAGTCAAATCTAACCTTCCAATCTCATACACCGAAGCTGCGGTTTTACACGCCGACACGCCGATATTTAGCCGAAATGAGCGGAGCCCCGTCAATGGGAGCTCCGCTCACGGCTTATGTCGCTTATTTCGGCAGGAGAACGGCGTTGACGACGTGGATCACGCCATTTGATTGCATCACATCCGGTATGGTCACCTCAGCGGCGCCACCAGATTCATCGATGATGTACACATGTTTACCTTTCAGTTCGGCTGTCAGCGAATCTCCGCTCACCGTCGTCATGTTGTACTTGCCGCCATTCTTCTTTATGTCGCGGATAAGATCCTCAGCAGTAACCTTTCCGGCGACGACATGGGCAGTAAGGATTTTTACCAGCTTGTCCTTGTTTTCCGGCTTGAGAAGCGTGTCGACAGTCCCCTTGGGAAGTTTTGCAAATGCTTCGTTGGTCGGCGCGAATACGGTAAATGGCCCCGGTCCTTCGAGCGTCTCCACGAGGCCCGCTGCTTTTACCGCCGCAACAAGCGTCGTGTGGTCCTTAGAGTTGACCGCGTTCTCGACGATATTCTTGCTGGCGTACATCGGTGCGCCGCCTACCATCGGATCGGCCGCATAGGCGGTTCCGGACACCGCAAGTGCCATGGAAAACATAGCGGCTTTCAACAACTTCATAGTCATAGGATCCTCCTTGTTTCGCTGTCATCTGACAGAACGGTGTACGACGGCGCCTGCGCTATGGATTTCCAGGTAACGTAGATTTGAGTGATACCGTGCCGGCCATCGGAATCCAGCCTCTCGATCGTTCCTATTGTCAGCGTCAGGAACGCGCCGCGTGAAATCAGTAGGCGCGCAAATGCTGATCGAACGTTCTTTGCTCGTGACACACCCAAATAATCCGATGAAGTCGTTTTGCGACGGCGTGGGAGCAGACAGGGGTCTCCCCGAGAGATTATTACTCTCCACCCGAACGTCAGATTCTGGCAAAAACAAAAAAGCCAATATCGATGGTTGCGGCTCTGAATCCAGCCTCGCAGTAGCAAAGGTAATAGTTCCAGAGTCTGCGAAAGCGCTCCGGGAACCCCATTGCGGCGATGTCGGACCAGGACGCCAGGAAGCGTTTGCGCCACTCGGAAAGTGTGGCCGCATAGCTCTCGCCGAACATTTGCGTCGAAACCAGCTTGAGCCCGGCCTGCGCGCCTTGTTCTGCAAGGATTGCTTTGGTCGGAAGCATCCCGCCTGGGAAGATGTGACGCTGAATAAAATCGGGAGAGCCACGGTAAGCCTCGAAGCGCGCCTCGTCGATCGTGATCACCTGTAGAACGGCGATGCCGCCGACGTTCAGGCGATCATGCAGAGTTTCAAAGTAACCCGGCCAGTAGGCTTCGCCCACCGCCTCCAGCATTTCGATCGATACGATCCTGTCATAGGAACCCTCGACGTCGCGGTAGTCCGTCAATTCCAAAGCGGCACTGTCGACCAGCTTTTCCTGCTCCAGACGCTTTCGAGCGAAAGTCAGTTGCTCGGTCGATAGGGTTATGCCGGTAACGTGAGCACCTGCGCGAGCCAACCTCATGGCCAAGGCTCCCCAACCGCAGCCGATTTCTAGGACATTCTCGCCGCCTTGAAGATTCAGGAGTTGTTCGATTTTTGACAGCTTGGCTTCCTGGGCTTCTTCAAGCGTCTGGTTTGGATGCGCATAAAGCGCCGATGAATAGGTCATCGTCGGGTCGAGCCAGCGCTCGTAAAATGCATTGCCGAGATCATAGTGGAAGGAAATGTTTTTCCGGCTGCCAGCCTTGCTGTTTGGGCGCAAAATATGCCGAATTCGATTTAGAGCACGGGCCGGCCAGAAACCGGAAATACTGCGATCGAGCACCGCGATGTTTCGCGCCGCCAGCTCGAGCAGTACGACAAGATCGGGGCTCGACCAGTCACCGTCGATGTAGGCTTCTGCAAAGCCCAGATCTCCGTGGCTGAGGAGCCGCCGGATCGCTCGCCAGCGATGGAGGACGAGCGTGGCGGACGGCCCGGACTGCGCACCTGAATGCTCGACACGATCACCGGATGGCAGTACGACGGTGATGTGGCCGCAATCGATCCGCGCGATCATTCGGCCAAGCATATCGGCGACCAGGCTTTCTCGGGGCCTTTTGAAGCCGCTCAAGGCTCTCGTCTTGATGTCAAACGTCATGCACGCTGCTCTTTTCTCGACCGCTTTCAGGGGTTGCTTCGCGCCCGATAGTGACGGGCCGATCCGGCGGGGAAGGCCGCGGATAGAGACGGATTCCCTTCAGCCAAATAAGCAGTGCTTCCCAATAGATGCCCGCGATGACTTTGAACGTCAGCAGCGGATAGACGAAGAACGCGCGGACTAGAGAGGCGTCTGACAACTCCTGCCTGACAGCGGTCAGCCTGGCGACAATGAGCGGTCCATCGTCATCGCGGCCGATCACCGAGACCGACACGTCCTTTCCCGGCGGCACAATGGAGAAGGAATAGACCATGTCGGTGGTCATGAAGGGCGAGACATAAAAGGATTTTTGGCTTTCTTGCCGCACCGGCCCAGTTATGCCGGGAGCCACGGGAATGAGGTAGTTATGGCGCTGCCCGAACGTGTTGTTCACCTCGTAGAAGATCGCGGACAGTGTGCCGTCGTGCCTGTGACAGAAATAGATGCTGAGCGGATTGAAGGCGTATCCGAGGATGCGCGGTATGGTGAGCAGCAGGATCGGCCCATCCGTTTCGATGCCCGCTTGATCCAGATGACGGATGATCCTGTCGCGTGGCGATTGTGTCCCCTCGCCGTGGTCGCGATCATGGAAGCTGAAAAGGTTGAAGCGATTGTGGGAGAATAGGCGAAGTCTGTTCGCCAGTGCGTCGATTTCGTCGAGATCGAGCAACAGGTAGAAGATGCTGTAGCGCAGGCGGTGCTCGCGCGGCCGTAACCTGTGGTGCATCACCGAGCCAGCGTAGAGCGCCGATTTGAAGCCCGACATCAGGCGGCCTCCAACTCGGGTAGGCCGGCTTCGCTGACATGTAAATGGATGCGTCCGGATTCTTCCGGAACCGTCCAAGGCCGGCGCATGCCTCCGAGGGCTTCGGCCACCGCAAGGCCAGCCTGCAGCCCGTCCTCGTGGAACCCTGCCCCAAAATAGGCGCCGCAAAACCATGTGCTGCGGCGCCCTTGCAACGACCAAAGCTCCTTCTGCGCTTGCATAGCCCGGGCATCGAAGCGGGGATGGCTGTAGCGCATTTGTTTCAGAATTGCGCCGGCTGCGATTTCTCTATGAGGATTGAGCGTAACGAACAGCGGCCGATCGCTCTCGATTCCCTGAAGGCGGTTCATCCAGTAGGTGACGGCAAGCCTGCGGCTGTCCGCGTCTTCCCGGGTCATGTAGTTCCAGCTCGACCAGACCCGGCGCCGCTGAGGCATCAGGCGCGTGTCGGAGTGGAGGACGGTGTCGTTCACAATGTAGTCGAACGCGCCAAGCAACCGCTGCTCTTCTTCGCTTGGATCGGCCAGCATTCCCAGCGCCTGGTCCGCGTGGGCAGCAATGACAACGCGATCGAAACGGCGACGGTGGCCATCGCGTCCAACGATCTCGACGCCATCTTTTGCGCGAACAATCGCGTTGACGGGATAGTTTGAGACGACTTCGGGTATGCCTTTGGAGAGTATCTGTACATAGGACCGACTGCCGCCAGCGACGGTTCGCCAGACCGGTCGGCCAGCAAGCTTCAGAAGACCGTGCGTCTGGCAAAATCGGATGAACGAGGCCGCGGGATAGGCGCCGATATTTGCTGCCGGAGTCGACCAGATTGCGGCCGCCATGGGATAGAGATGGTCATTGCGGAAGCTATCGCCGTAACCGGCCGCATCGAGATATTCGTCTAGGGTTATCATGCCTAACGCCGCAACATTCCGCGGCGCTTCACGATAGAAGCGGACGAGGTCGCGCAACATCAACCAGAATCGTGGACTGATCGCGTTCCGGCCCTGCGCGAAAAGTCCCAGCAATCCGGTGCCGGAATATTCAAGACGGCCGTCGTCGAGTGAAACGGCGAAAGACATATCGGAACGCTTGGTGGCAACGCCGATATGATCGAAAAGCGCGGTCAGGTTCGGATAGGTGTTCTCATTGAAAACGATGAAGCCGGTATCAACTGCCAAGCCGGCGGCGTCGACCGTATGGCTGTGCCCCCCAAGCCGGTTATCCGCTTCGAAAAGAGAGACGCGATGCTTTTTTGAGAGCAACCATGCGGCAGACAGCCCGGAAATGCCACTACCCACGACAGCGACATCGAGGCCTTGATCAGCCGCCGGGCCAGGTTCCCACCCGTTACGTCCGTCGGTTGCTGCAATCTTTCCGGTCAAAGGATTTCCCTCCGCGCGCCAAACTGCCAATATTTACGGAACTTGGCGCGCGATAGATCACTCCGGACGTGATCCGATCACAGGGCGCGGGCGTATGAAGGGCAAATGGATGCAGCGAGCCTATATTGTGGAACCAGGAATACGCGGCAGGTCCGTCCGGCAGCGAGGTTGGTTGTTTTGAACGAGGCAAGGCAAAAAGAGGTGCTGCCGTCTGCTGAGGAACTGATCGGTCTCATCGACGCAGTCGCGCGGAAGCAGGACCGGAACGCCTTCGCGCGACTTTTTGGGTATTTCGCGCCTCGCGTCAAAAGCTTCCTGATGTGATCGGGCCTTGAAGATGCCGCTGCGGAGGAAGTGGCCCAGGAGGTCATGATAGCGGTATGGCGAAAAGCGTCCTATTTCGATCCCGGAAAAGCCGGCGCGTCGACTTGGGTGTTTACGATTGCCCGCAATCAAAGGATCGACCGTCTGCGCCGCACGCGATCCCGGACTGCCGATCATCTTCTAGATCCGACTGATGAACCCGATATGCCCCCTTCGGGTGAAGATATCGCCATCGTTGCCCAACGGGAGGAAGGGGTGCGCAAGGCGTTGGAAAGCCTGCCGATCGATCAGTCAACCATCGTGCGGCTCTCGTTCTTTGCCGAGAAGCCGCATGCGGAGATCGCACGAGAGCTTGGCATTCCTCTCGGCACCGTAAAATCCCGTGTGCGGCTCGCATTGAATCGGCTTCGAACCCTTTTGGATAGCGATATATGACGATCAACCATCACCCCAGCGATGAAACGCTGATGCGTATGGCGGCCGGCGCATTGGGCGCAGGTCCTGCGCTTGTCGTTTCCGTCCATCTCGAAGGATGTGCGGTCTGCCGCAACCGTATGGCGCACTTTGAGGCAATTGGCGGGGTGATGCTGGATGAGATGCCACCCGCTCCGCTAGCAGCGGATTTGTTCGGACGCACTATGGAGCGTCTTGAGGTTATCCAACAATTGCAGACCAAAGAGCGGTCCATGAACAAACACCCGGAATTGGGAATAGAACTTCCGCGGGCGATGCAGGACTGCGAGGTCGGACCGTGGAAATGGCTGGGGCCAGGCTTCAAATGGAGCAAGGTCAAGATTCCCGGCAGCCCTGACGAAAAAGTCATGCTGCTGAAAGGCAGGGCGGGGCTTCATCTGCCGGCTCATGGGCATACCGGCCTCGAATTCATGCAAATTCTGTCTGGATCGCTGGCGGACGAGCGTGGCCGATATTTTCCAGGGGACCTCGACGAGGCCGGCGACGATGTGGATCATCGACCTGTGGTCGGGCAGGAATCGGACTGCGTGTGTCTTGCCGCGCTTGAAGGAGATACGCGACTTCACGGATTGCTCGGCCGCCTTCTGCGTCCGATCGTGGGTTTCTGATCGATGGCTGAGGGCAGTGTGTTCAGCACAGCTCCGCGAGAAGTGGCCGGTACATGAAAGCATTTCCATCTCCGGTCGATTTGTTGAACGTGATTGCAAGGGTCAGTGCGACGCGATTCTATAGCGTTGTCCGTTACGGACGCCACCCGCGCCATGTCCTTGACATCTATCCGGCCGCCAAGGACGGACCGTCGCCAGTTATCGTCTTTTTCTATGGCGGCGGCTGGGAGGATGGCGATCGAAGCGACTACCTCTTCGTTGGACAGGCACTGGCCGAGCGCGGCTTCACCACCGTGATTCCCGACTACCGTGTTTTTCCGGAAGTTCGCTTCCCCGGCTTCCTCGAAGATGCGGCTGAGGCGATGCGCTGGGTGGTTGATCACATTGCGGAGTTTGGGGGCGATCCACGACGCGTCATCGCCATGGGCCATTCCGCCGGCGCCCATATCGCCGCCATGCTGGCCTTCGATCGCAAATGGCTTCTTAGGCTTGGTCTTGATGCAAGCGTCGACCTGCGCGCCATGATCGGCCTTGCGGGTCCCTATGACTTTCTCCCGCTTCATAGCTCGACGTTGAAAGAAATATTCGGACCAGAAATCCGCCTCGCCGGCACACAGCCGATCAACTTCGTGGATGCGTTTGCTCCGCCGGCGTTTTTGGCGACAGGAAAGAATGATCGGACCGTCGAGCCCGGGAACACGATCCGGCTCACCGAACGCATAAGATGCGTCGGCGGCGAGGCTGAAACGAAGCTCTACGACCGTGTAAACCACCGCACGCTGATCGGCGCGTTTGCGCGTCCGTTGCGCTTCCTGGCGCCGGTTCTCGACGATGTCGTGGGTTTTGCGCTCAAACATACCGATCAACAAGCGCTTCACGGTTTTCCGATGGCGCAGGGCAGGAGCGCATGACCGCGCCGATCGTCATTATCGCACTCGCGGTTTGCCTCTCCGCGACGATGATCGGCGCTTGGCTTATTGCGCTTCGGACTGGCCGGTCGGGCTGGATCGACGCGATCTGGTCTTTCGCCACCGGCGCGTTCGGCGCGGCAGCGGCCGTGATACCACTCGCCGAGTCGCAAATCTCGATGCGGCAGGTGTTTGTGGCGATCCTGGCGTTGTTCTGGTCCCTGCGGCTTGGCCTCCACATCTCGATACGCACCGCCCGTGGCGGCGACGATCCACGCTATAAGCAACTGCGCGAGGAGTGGGGTGGTGCGTTCAAGCGTCGCCTGTTCTGGTTTCTTCAGATCCAGGCGTTAGCGGCGTTCGCGCTTGCCCTGTCGATCATGCTCGCAGCTCATAATCCCGCGCCTGGCCTCGGCATCGCCGACTGGACCGGCTTCGCTGTGCTGATCGTTGCGGTCGTCGGCGAGACGATTGCCGACCGTCAGCTTTCCGCATTTCGTTCCAATCCAGCCAACAAGGGCAAGGTTTGCGACGTCGGGCTCTGGGGGATTTCACGCCACCCGAATTATTTCTTCGAATGGTTGGGCTGGCTCGCCTACGCCATTATCGCAATCGACCTTACGGGCGCCTATCCTTGGGGGTGGCTGGCCCTCGCCGGACCATTGCTGATGTACTGGCTGCTCGTCCACGCCTCCGGCATTCCGCCGCTCGAAGCTCACATGCTGCGCTCGCGGGGCAAGGCATTTCGCGACTATCAGCAGCGCGTCAACGCATTCTGGCCCGGCCCGCAACACTGGGCCAATGCGCGTAACAATGGAGGCATTCGATGAGCCTGATTTCCTCAGCGATCCGCGCCGCCGAACGCGCTCCGCTTCCCGACCCATTGACGCGGATGGGCATCGAGTTCCTGGTCGGGCGCACGAGACGGAAACTTGCCGCAGCCTCCAGCCAGGAGGAAGAAGAGTTCGTGCGGGCCATGACCGAACATCCGATCGCCGAACATGCCGACGCCGCCAACGAACAACACTACGAGCTGCCGCCCGAGTTCTTCGCCCTCACGCTCGGGCCGCACCGCAAATATTCCTGCTGCCTTTATCCGACGGGCGTGGAGACCTTGGCCGAAGCGGAGCTTCTGGCACTTGAGGAAACGGTCGCGCGCGCCGATCTTACCGACCGGCAATCGATCCTGGAACTCGGCTGTGGTTGGGGATCACTGACGCTTTTCATGGCGGAGCGGTTCCCACATTCGACCATCACCGCGATCTCGAACTCCATACCTCAGCGCATCTATATCGAAGCACGGGCTGCCGAACGCGGTCTCGCCAATGTCCGCGTCATCACCGCAGACATGAACAGCTTCATGGCGGAAGGGACATACGACAGGGTCGTCTCGGTCGAGATGTTCGAGCATATGTCGAACTGGAGAGGTCTGCTGGAACGGATCAGGGCATGGCTGCGGCCGGAAACCGGGTGCCTGTTCATCCACGTCTTCAGCCACAAGCACAGTCCCTACCGGTTCGACCACAAGAACGACGCGGACTGGATCGCCCAGCACTTTTTCACCGGCGGCATCATGCCGAGCCACGGCTTGCTCAGACACTTTCCGGACTGCTTTACGGTTGAACAGGACTGGCGTTGGAGTGGGCTCCATTACCAGAAGACGGCGGTGGACTGGCTGGCGCGCTTCGATGAAAACAGCGAGCGGATCGATCGCATCTTGGATGAGGTTTACGGCACCGACGCCGGGCTCTGGCGCCAGCGCTGGCGTCTGTTCTATCTGGCGACGGGGGGGCTGTTCGGGCACTCCGGCGGCGCCGAATGGGGCGTAAGTCACTACCTCTTGCGCCCGGTCTGACGCGGAGTGTGTTTATGATATCTGCTCGACACATTTGGGATCGAATTGCGGCTTACGCCGCGCATGACGATCCCATGATCGCGGCCTGCAACCTGATTGCCCTGGTGGTCGCATCCAATCAGCCGTTTTATCCGCTCTATGTCTATTGGGCCGTCAGCGACCAGGTCTGGCCGACGTTCTTCACGTTCATCTCGACGCCGTTTTTCCTGGCCGTGCCAGCCGTGGCTCGGCGATATTCCAAGATTGGCCGAGCGCTTCTACCTGTGGCCGGCATGGCCAACACGATCTTGAGCGCGAAAGTATTTGGTCCCGCGTCGGGCGTCGAGATTTTCCTGATCCCATGCGCTCTGATTGCCGCGACGTTTTTCCGACCTTCGGAGCGGATGATCGCCTTCCTTTTGATTGGCGCAGCTTTACTTATTTATCTGGGGCTGAGCGGGAAGTATGGTGCTCCGGCGCACAGTTTTACTATTTCCGAGTATCAGGCATTTTTCCGGCTGAACGCACTGAGCGCTGGGACGCTCACAGTCTTTGTCGGGCTTATCGCCTCAGGCCTGATGAGCCGGTTCAAGACGCGGACGTGAAGGCGCGCGTGATCAAGAATCCGGCCGTCGCCGCAACCGCCGTCACGAACGTTCCCCAGCCGAGATCGACGACGGTCACGATAACCGGCCAATTTTTGAGCGTCGCCTGGTTGGTCAGATCGTAGGTCGCATAGGCAAAAAGTCCAAGGAAAGCGCCATAAGATGTGGCCGTCGTCCAACGGTCGCTGGCAAGCGCGGGCGCGATCGCGAAAACGACGATGCCGGCGATGTAGATCAAGTAGAAAAGCGCCGCCGGCGCCAATCTGAAACTCTCAACCAACATGTCGCCCATAAGAGGGCGGTAGAGCCGTTGGGCTGCGACGGTCAGCCAGATCGCATCGATGGCGAGAAACACCAAGCCGGTGGCGATGTAGGCAATGCCATAGGTTTTCAAGAGAACTCCCTTCCCAGCTTTATCTCAAAGGTTTTACGCGCCACCGCGGGGACCGGATCACCAAGTCTGAGAGAACACATTTCCCCGGTCGTGCAACAGACGATGTTTAGATGTGATCCGTGCGATTGAACGCTGCGTATCAAAGGAAAGCATATAAAACGAACCTTCAAGGAGCTTGATCCATGATGTGGCGTGCCGCGGGCGTTTGTGCATTGTCGATGGCGAGCTGCATCAGCGTCGCCGCACAGGAACGCAGTCCTGACGGAGTATGGATGCGCGACGACGGCAATGCTCGTGTGCGAATAGCGCCGTGCGGGTCAAAACTTTGTGCCACGAATTTATGGATCAGGGACACGAGCAAGGGCGAGGAAGTCGGAGATCGCCTCATCATGTCGCTCGAACGCAAATCCGCCACCGAACTGGTGGGGAAGGCTTACGATCCGAAACGAGAAAAGACCTATCGCATAACCGTGATCGTCAACCCCAACAGCCTGACCACGCGCGGGTGCATTCTGGGCGGTCTGCTATGCCGGGATGTCAACTGGACGCCGGCAGGCGGAGGATGACCGATCTATGGCGGTTCGGGAGTTTCTCAAAAGCCGGCGATGCGTTTGTGTCGGACTAAGTACTTGCTCGCGTATCCCGGCATGTAACGATCTTCATCCAACTTCGGGTATTTCCAATAAAGATGATCCAGGTGTGAGGTGAGTGGTGCCAAGGACGACATCGAATGGCGGCTTGAAGGCATTTTTTTTGTTACAGAAGCGCATCAATCGGAGAAGGGCGGTTTCCGGTTTTTTGTGGGCATCTTGGCTGCCAAGGGTATCGAGCGAGCGCGCGTAGAATTGAGCTCCGACGAAGTTCTCGCGGCGCTTTATTCTTGGATTAGAGTTACCGTTATGTCGAACGCAAAAGGCTAAATTGCCCCATGCCCGTTCGGAATCCCCGAAAAGATGCTTGATCGACTGTTCGCAGATTGTGGTTTAAGGGTACGCACGATTGATGATCTGACGCGTGAAGCAATTGAATTCTCCTTGCAGATCTGGCCAAATTTCATGAGCGCCTGCAGCACAGTCTCCAGCTTGTCAACGAGGCCTTGGGCCATCGGCGGGATCTCGATGGTACCTCGGGCAGTCGGGGCGGTTCGTCCTCCAGCATCCACTAGCCCGTGTGATTAGACCGGCCAGCATTGCGGTTGCCTCTGGCATGCATGCAATTGTTGCTTCGATCCCGGTTTCTCGGAAGCATAAGACTTTTGATCCAAGCTTCAATTTCGGTTTCGCATTCTGGTTAGGCTTTTTTCCTTACGGCTTCCAGTCTCAGACGTTCGCCGGGAGCTGCGTGGTTGATCCCGCGTCAGGCTCCTATCAGTCCGCTGTGCGCCTTTTGGCAAGCATCTGCTTGATGTATTCAGCGACCCCCTGCGGATCATAGGGCCTGCCAAGGTGAGGACCAGAATCACAAAGATTCGCGGCAGCCTTGGCGCTGGATAGCACGCTTCCGGCCAAGGCGATTTCGATCCCTGGATGAATCGTCCGCGCGGCGCGCGCGAGTTCAAAGCCATTCATCGAGCCAGCTACCTCGATGTCGCACAGCATGGCATCGATGATGATCTGCCTATTCTTGAATACGATCAGAGCTTCGTCGGAGGTCGCTGCTTCCACCACTGTATATCCGCAAGACCGCAAATAATCCGCGATCACGTGGCGAATAAGCACCGCGCTGTCAACGACCACCACGGTTTGCGGCGCCGCTCCGCGCCCCTTTCGCCTAGTTCTTCCCCTGGCGTCAGCCGAGGATGCGGGCCGCGAGCGCAACGACATCGGATGGCTCATAAGGTTTGGCTATGAATGCCACGGCTTCGGCGTCATGCGCGGCAGCAAGGTGACCCGAGGCGAGTGCAACGGGCAGATGCGGCCGATCAATCTTCAGCCGCTGCACGAGCGCCGTTCCGTCGATACGCCCTGGCATTTGTACGTCGCTAACGACGAGATCACAGTTGATACCGGAATTGAGAAGAAGAAGCGCCTCGTCGCCGCTTGCCGCCTCGATTACGCAATAGCCACGCTCGCGCAGGACGTCGGCAACCGTTATGCGGATGAGAACCTCATCCTCAACGAGGAGAATGATCCTTTCTCTTGCTGGGTCAGGCCCGTCCAGGACCGCGGTCGTTAGCTGGGCCATCCGGGCCGTCCCTTTCATGAGAGATTTGGTGCGCCTGATGAACGCCTTATCGCCATTCAGGTTCCATGGACCGCCGCAATTGCCGTGAGCAGGCTAAATCGGCGACCATCAATGGCGCGCGCCAGCGTAGAAGTCTGCTGGAGCAGCGCCGAAGCGGCAGATCAAAACCATTGTCACAGAGCAAGGATTTCTGAGGCGGCAGGCAGTTCGCTCTCCGGCAAACGATGGGGTCGTGATGTTGTCCCGCGACGCTATCGAGCTTTTCCGCCGGATGCCGAAAGATTTCTTCGGAATCGGTCGTCACCGGAAATGCGGGCAGTCTTGCCAATTGCCCCGCGGTGATTCATTGGCTGCATGGCCAGGATCAGCCGGGCTTTCGTGCTGCGCGGCGGCTTGGGCGCCGTTCGTCTGCTGACCGCCCCGACGGAGTCGACCGTTCCGTCAGTCATTCACACCGGTGCGGTGGACGTTTATGGCTACCTCGTTGCGGCGCAGGAAAGGGAGTGTCCAGGGTGGGTCGTAGAACCACGCGACCGCATCGCCTGCGGACTGCCAAGCGCTGCCAGCAAGCGTGGCCTTGAGCCTGGCGATGTGCGATTGCACCGCTGCGTCGTCCCGGCGGCCGGAAAAGCGCAGTACCGCGTAATCCTGCTCTGGAACGATGACGAGCTTGACCCTGCGATCTTTCGGCTCCGGCGCAGTGTCCACGGTCAAATCGCTGGGCAGGAAAAATTTCATGGCCCAGCCTTCGGCGGTCCTCTGCTGACTGACGGGCGCGGTCATCGCCATCTGTTGCGACGACTGAGCCACTGGAGCCGTCATCGCGATTTTCGTTTTGGCCTTGTTGTTGCCGAAAATGTAATCGGCCAGAATTTGAAAGGCGGCACGGCGGGTGTCTTCCATCGTCTTGCCCGACAATGTCGTCTCGGCCGCGAGCCTTTTACCATATCGGCGAATTTCCAATTCGCCGATATGCGCGACAATGGAATGAGACGGCTCTTCGACGCCGGCGCGATAGCCGATCACCGAGAAGCTGGCCAAAAACAGGCTGAAGAACTTACCTGCCATGATGACGAACCTCCGGCCATTGTCATTCTCGTATCATACGCGCGATGTTTATTGCTGGATCTGCTCGCGAACCAGATGATAAGCACCGAACACATGCGGCGTAGAGTGGTGCGCGCATTGCACTGCCTAGAAATGTTTATGCAAAGCGCAATACGTCCTCGCACGTCAAGTTCATCGACGATTGATCGCGATATCGGGTTCTGGTCGAAATCGGCCACCTGCTACCTCTTCGTCGTAAAACCGATCACCACTCGGAGGCTGCCGATGTAATGACAGGTGAGCAACTCCTGCTCTCTACGAGATCGCGTATACTGCGATAAGATGCACCAGTCAGCCTAGATCCTTAGCTCAATCCTTTCGTTTAATGTCACCTCCTTCTCCCCCAACTTCTGCGTGAATCAGCGCATCGGATCGGGCGCGCAGCAGATGGTTCAGGATTTCGAGGTCATTCAGGATATCGACCGGGTCGCGCTCAAGTGCAGCCCCAAGCGTCTCTTTCAGCCACAGACTCATGCCCGGATGGGCCAGAACCCAAGCAATTCGAGCATCTGTTTTTTTCAAGCTGTCGTCATACCAAGACATCGAATTTACTCCTCGCGCGGGCGAGCATCTTCCATTGCTCCAACAGCCGGTTTGCGATCGGCTCTTGGTCGGTCGCGCCGATCACGGATTACATTCGGGGCAATGGCCAGGATCGGCATGGGTGCGCCCGTCGGGACGGGGACGCTCCTCGCGAAACTCGCAAGCGGCGCAACCGAAGATATGATGACGAACCATGATGCTCGGAGCGCCGCACCATTCGCAGGGAAGCCCCGTCTCCACGTCGATTTGCCCGTAGCCAGGGGCGTCGCAGGCCGGACACGGAGTCGCAAGCCGATCGCAAAGCGCATGTGCCAGGCGGGCAATGCTCGCCATACGCGTCGGATTCATGTGGGCGCGCATATCTGTCTGAACGAGCGCGCGCCCGTCGCGCGATCGCGGGGCCGTGGTTGCGAGTGCGCTTTCCAGCGCTTCATCTGTACGCAGCCCTTTGTAGATGAGAACGTCATCATCGTCGGGTTCATGAGGCCGTACGATCACGGCGTGATCTGGGAACCGGATATGGTCGAGAAACGCCCTGAGATCGCCGATCTTGACCGCGACGGCGTGCTCGTAGACCGGGGCATGATCGATCAGATGCTCGCTGACGACGATGCCGCGCTCGTCGTCCACGAGAACCATCAACTCGACCCCGCCGGGGATGAACGGCACATGCGGATGCGGACCGTAACTGCCTTCGCTGGCGATGCCGATCGACAGACCCGTAGCCGCCATCCCAAGCCGCGCCTTGGCGAGGGCCGCCTCGCGAATGGTGCCTGCTCGCGCGATCTCGCCTGTGAAGGTGCCTAGCGTGTCGGTGTCGATCGCAGACGGGATCTCAACAGCAAGTTCTAGTTGCTCCTTAAAAGCCGGCACGATTGCCGCCTCTTTGCCATGCATGGTGGCCAGCACGGCGCGCAGGCCAGCATAAGGTCCGGACAGCGGAGATCTAACCGTGGCTTGCGAACGACCGTCGTTGCTCAAAAATAGCCCTCCCGCTTCTGCTGCTCGAGCGAGCCATTGTCGCCGAGACGGCCGCGGCGTTCAGAGGTTTCGGCGCGCATGATGGTGGTGTAGAGATCGCCATGGTCGAACGGATTGATAGACTGTGTCCGTCCGTTTTCGTTGCCGTAAACGCTCAGCCGAAAGCCATGGCGGTCCGCGAAGGCGTCACGGAAGGCGAGAATTTCAGCGAACTCCCATGTCGAGTCGATATGCAAGAGCGGGATCGGCGGCCGCGAAGGGAAGAAGGCACGCAGCACGAGATGGGCAAGGACGGTCGAGTCCTTGCCGCCCGCGAACAGCACCACAGGGTTGCGCGCCTCCGACAACCCATCGCGCAAGGCATGGATCGCCTCTGACACCAAGGCCGCCAGATGGGCGGGCAACCTGTTCATGCGACCACCATCGTCCGTTCCGGACCAACGTGCCCGTCGGCAAAAGCTTCCCAGCCAAGATTGCCGGCGTACCGCCAAGCCGTGCGGCCCTGGTCGTCGAGGGCAACAAGATGGAGCCATTTGTTGTCGAAAAGCGCCCGCACTTGGTCGTGACGTTTGAGGATCGTGCTAATTGCCTCGCGCGGCGCCTCGACGAACACGGTCAGGCGCAGGGGTTCATGCACTAGCCGTTCTCCGTCGTGAACCGATTGCCAAGGCAGACCGGAGCGTAGGAGCCCGCCATTGCCTTCTACCACGCCGATGCCGGCGGTGACGTTGTGCAGGAGCTTGTTGCCAGCGCCGAACACCGTTGGTGCGACAGTCGATCCATAGTACTGCAAGCTGATCCAACTCGCCACCACGACCGGCGCTGTCAAGATCAGCTCCAGAACGGCAAACTGGTCGTCCCGGTGCCAGTCATAGTCGTGCAGAAATGCACGTCCTTTGAGGTCGCGACCCGCAGTCCGATGGCGCGGCGCGGCGATGAAGGCCTGGCAACCGGCAAGCGCCCATTCCGGACGGACTTCGGCCCAGTCGCGGGCGCGGTGGAGGATGTCCCGTGCTCCCGACGCCCGGGGCAACCGCAATGCGCGTTCGCTCCGCGCCAGCGCGCCGGCCGTCGCAAGCCAGGTTTTTACCTTTTTGACGCTCTCCTTGTGAAGCTCTGATAGAGAGTCTTCGCCGTAGATCGTCACACGATCAGTGGTCGTGTCGTGCAGCGCTCCGATAAACAGCGTGTCGTCGGGGATGGTGATCCCACGCTCTGCCAGGCCGGCGCGTACTTCGCGGTCATTGAGGAGCGTAGCTAGTAGCCGCGCGTTCACCTCGCCGGAATAGCCGCCGCAGGCGCCGCAATGGAGTGCACTGGCATGAGGATTGTTTACGACGTTGGCGCCATGGCCAGCGATAAGGACAAACGGTGCAAACCGTTCGGTCAGCGACATCGCCTTCAGCACGCTTTCGGCCATGCCGATGCGAGTTTCACGATCGAGCGCGGGTTCGAACCTTGGCGCCGGGTCATCCGGCATCCGGTTGCCGGCGCGTCCCAAGCCGTCGCGCACCAACTTGCCGACATAGATTGGCCCGGCCGCCTCGACGAATGCGAATGAGGAAACGGCGGCGAGCTTGAAGCGCCCCCAGGCGCGCTTGGCACGCGCCAAGAGCCGAGCTGCTCTGTCCCGAGTCTCGACATCATGCGAATGCCCACCCGAGCATGTTCGTACTTGCGGCGCAAGAAGCACAGGCAGGCGGGCCTCCGCGACATCCGAAGCGAAGCGCCGATGCAAAATGCCGATGCCGAAAAACCCGGCGAAACCCAGTGTTTCGATGCACGGGTCTAGGCTTTCCAATGCCCGGCGGAACACCTCAGAGCGAACGTCGATGCAGAAGGCGATCTGCAATGCTGGACGCGCTTGCAATCCAGATGGGGCTGGTGACTCAAGGAGCTTGCTCAACTGCCGCTGCGCCGCGCGCTCGGTCGCTTCCTGCAAGATTGCATCGATTGCATCGTCCGCTGTCGGCTCGACCGTCGCGGCATAGGCGCAAAGCGCCTCTTGCCATTGGCAAGCAATGCGAAGTTTGTTGTGTTCAAACAGTGCTTGTTCCCAGACGAGGCGAATCGTCAGAAGATCGGTGATCGTCTTGTCCGACCCGCCCGTGAGCTCGGCTTGCCAGAGCTTGTACCGTGCGAACTGCGCCCAGCCTCCAAGACTCATCAGCAGCCGGTGCAAATAGCTTTCGAGCGCCGCCCCGTCGAGGCCAAGCTTCTTGATAGACTGGATCAGCGCATCCTCAGCGCGCTCTGGGGCTTGCGCCACATGCATGGCAAAGCCCTTCAGACCGAGAATCTCTGGAGTAAGATCGTGGGTGGCGAACGAGCGCCACGCAGCATAGGCGCAACTGCCTTGAGGCGCCGTCCACAAGGCCTGGCCTGCATCGAAATAGCCGGCGGCCCATTGCCCGAAGCGCTCCGCGATCACGCCGGTCCAGTCTATCCCCGAGGTTTCGGCCGCGAGCTCCGCGATCGTCGGAAGCATAACAGGGGTCGGCGCGCCCGCTTCAATGGCCGACTTCAATAAGGCAATGTTCTTTGGCCGACAGGTTTCAGGTGCAGCCTCAAAGGCTGCCGCGAGATCCGCTTCAGCGATTTCGCCCTTATAAATACGCTCGGCGTACCAGCGCCGCGGCATTGTGAGTGCGGCTCCCGCGACCCGTCTTAGGCGCGCGGCCACTGCCGATAGAGGCTCGTGGATTTGTCCCAGGAATGGGTTGACCGCAACACTGGAGGCCAGCGGCCAAAGGGGCGGAACGGCGCGTGCTGCGCGTTCGGCAGCCTCAAGTACAGCCGCGGCATCGAGGGTTGGGGCTTCAGTCTTGATCATCAGCATCGACGTGCTCCTTGCTATCCCGTCGTCACGACGCCTTGCGGACGGACCAGCCGCCGAGCATCCGATCGAGTGTTGCGTTGATGTAGAGGCCGTTCGAGAGGTGGACTCGAAGACCGGCCGCAGCTGGGTGATGGGCCCAGAGCGGGAACAGAGCTTGCGCGACCGCCACCGCTCCGAAGGACAGGATCGCTAGCACTATGAGCGTCCATTCAAGACGTCCCGGCGCAGGCGGTGCGGGAAGCACGCTTGCGGTCAGCCACTCGGCCAGGGTCTGCAATGCGAAGTAGCCGACCGCCGCCGCGACTGAGTACAGGGCAGTCTTGCGTGTCAGGACCCGCGGCGCGGCGTCTGCCAGCCCCTGCGCCAGCAGATAGGCGACGCCAAAAATCAGGATTGCACCCAGCGCCAGAGATTGCGGCGACTTATGGTGAAACCCAAACATCGCACCGAAGACTGCGCCGATCGCGGCATAGATCGCGATCGCCGCGAGGAAGGCCCACCCGACTGCCGCACCGTTGGGGATCGCCACCGGCCCTGGCCGCCGGATCGCGGCGACTTGGTCGACCGCGCCGCCCGAGGCGAGGAAAGCGTGAGCTTTGTAAAACGAATGAGCCACGATATGCAGCAACGCCAGCGAAAACAGTCCCAGTCCGCATTGCAAAGTCATGAAGCCCATCTGTGCCACTGTCGACCAGGCGAGCGAGGTTTTGACCGCCGGCTGCGTCAGCATCACCAGTGCACCGAAGAGCGCCGTGAAGCCGCCCAGCATCGCCAATACGGCCAGAGTTCCAGGTGACAGCAGCATCACATCCGCGAAGCGGATGAGCAAAAACCCGCCGCCATTGATGACCCCGGCATGCAGTAGGGCCGACACTGGCGTCGGCGCTTCCATCACCTCGGTGAGCCAGCCATGCGTCGGAAACTGCGCTGACTTCAGCAAGGCCGCCAGCGCGATCAGGACTGTCGCGAAGACAACCAGCACCGATCCATCGCCTTCTCTCGCGGCGGCGTTGATCGCCGCGATATCGGTTGTGCCATAGGCAAATGCGAGGAGAATGGCTGCGATGATCAGGCTCACCGCCCCTAGCCTAGTAAAAATGAGCTTCTTGCGCGCGGCGCGCCGCGCGGCGACCCGATCTGGATAAAAAAGCAACAGTTTGTGCAGGCAGAGACTGGTCGCGATCCACCCCGAAACAAGCTGTGCGACATTGCCCGCCTGAACGAGCAGCAGCACGGCGGCAAGGGTGGCGCAGAGCCAGCCTGTGAACACGCTCGCGCGCGCTTCACCATCGAGATAAGTCCGTGCATAGCGCACAACGATCCAGCCGACGAATGCTACCAGCAGCAGCATCGACGCGCTGACGGCATCGAGGCGCACCGACAAGCCGATCCCGGCCATCCCGATGAAGGGGCTTTCCCCCGAACCGCTAAGGATAAGAATGCCGAGCGAGCCAAACGCGGACGCTAACGCCAGAAGCGCAGCGATCTCGGCGAGGCCAGCGGCTAGCCGAGAGCGCCGTCCTGGCAAAGCAAAGGAGATGATCGTGGAAACGACAAGAGCCAGCGGCGCAATGAGCGGAAGCAGATAATACGGCAAGGAAATCCCCATTGAACGTTGTCATCACCAATGGGGTATCAGCCGCAACGCGACAAATAAAATGCATTGTTTGTGGAATATCGTTCGTTATAATCGAACGTCATGAGCACGTTCAACTACAACCATCTGCGGTATTTTTGGGCCGTCGCACACGACGGCAATCTCACACGCACGGCGGAGCGATTGAACCTCACTCAATCAGCATTGTCGGTGCAAATCCGTAAGCTTGAAGCGCGTTTAGGCCATGCATTGTTCGAGCGGCGCGGTCGACAGCTTCATATGACAGAAGCTGGACGTATTGCGCTGGACCACGCCGATGCGATTTTCGCTGCGGGCGAAGAATTGATCGGTACATTGCGCAACACCGGCGGGGTGCGGCGCGTTCTCAGGGTTGGCGCTCTAGCGACCCTGTCTCGCAATTTCCAAATGGCGTTTTTGAAACCTTTGCTTGGACGCAACGACATTGAACTTGTTTTGCGCTCGGGCAGCAGCAGCGAGCTTCTTCAATCGCTTGAAGCGCTCAGCCTTGATGTTGTGCTTGTTAACCAGGCGCCGGCACGGGATGAACTAGCACGTTTTGTTGCTCATCGCCTTGCTGAACAGCCTGTGAGCTTGATCGGAACAAGAGCTCGACTTGGCAAAATTAGGAAAGGCGACTTAGCCGAGAGGTTAAGCTCACATCCGATCATCCTGCCGACAACGGATAGCAGCGTGAAGATCGGCTTTGATGCGCTTGTACATCGTCTGGGCATCCGTCCGCAAATCGTGGCAGAGGTAGAAGATATGGCGATGATGCGGCTTTTGGCACGCGGGGATATCGGGCTTGCGGTGCTGCCACCGATCGTCGTTAAGGACGAGCTGGAATCTGGTGTTCTGATCGAGGCGGACAGGTTGCCGGGCATATCCGAAACCTTTTATGCCGTGACGATGGAGAGAAGATTCCCCAATCCCCTTCTAAAGCCGCTCTTGGCGCGTAATCTTTTGAATTTAACGTAGATCGGCCAGATCGGGCCGTGCCCATCCCTTCATGTAGTTCACTCGCAATCTCTGGGATAAGGCCAGCGCTCGGATTGAGGACGAGCCGGATTAATCCAAACGTGGAATCGCCTCGTAGAAGGAGGAAGAGGCAAACTTGCGATGGAACTCCCAACCTCCCATCGGTCAATTGAAACGCGTCACCTTCGGTACTTTGTGGTGGCAGCCGAATTTGGCAGCTTTCGGCAGGCGGGTGGTGCGACTGGGATCAATGAATCAGCCATCAGCCGCCGCATCCGCGACCTTGAGGATCGCATCGGTGCATCACTTTTCAATCGGCGGAGTACCGGTGTGAGCTTGACGGTAGCCGGCCACAAATTTCTACCCGAAGCTCGACGTATCCTAAGAAATATTGACCGTAGCGTAAGCGAAATTGCAAGTGTTGGGCGCGTAGAAGTCGGGCAACTTCGAATTGGAATTTTCTCATCGATGGCGTCCGGCTTTTTGGCCGAACTGCTTCGTCAATACGATCTAATCCATAAAAATGTGCAGGTTGAATTTATAGAAGGAAACCCCGACGAACATATAGCTGCAGTGCGTCAGCTTAGAATCGATGTGGCATTCCTTACAGGTACTAGAAATTGGCGTGGATGTGAAACTATGCCGTTGTGGTCTGAGCGAGTTTTTGGCGTTCTGCCTGAAGGACATAAACTCGCAGGAAAGCACAATCTCCTGTGGCAAGACCTTGACCGAGAGACTTTTATGGTAAGCGAAGTAGCGCCAGGTCCCGAAATCCATGATTTTCTTGTGCAGAGGTTGGCCAACCTCGGTCATCATCCAAATATCGAGACTCAAGCAGTTGGGCGGGATAATCTTCTATCTTTAGTGGCTACCGGTCGTGCCCTGACAATCGTAAGTGAAGCAACCGTCGCCGCCCAGTTCCCTGGTATCGCCTATAGACCTATTGTTGGTGAGATCCTGCCCTTTAGCGCGATATGGTCCCACCGAAACGATAATCCAGCACTGCGGCGCTTGCTGAGTATGGCGAGAAACCTGTCGGCGTCGATATTGCCTTCGGTATTTATCATATTAAGTCTGCCGCTTTAACTTTATTTGGTAGCCGAATTTAGAACCTGATCCGAAATTAAAT